>JAQBNK010000042.1 GCA_028288595.1 Chitinophagaceae bacterium | reverse complement strand
TCATATCCATCTTTTGTTTGAATTACCAGGAGATATGTTTGATTGCTTGGGGCTGCGCTTATATCTACTTTTTCTGTGAATTTTGCTGTAACCGGCGTTATGTTTTTAGAATAAGCAAGGGTACCGTACAAGTCATATATCCTTAAAGAAGTTTTTCCGAGCTGATTGAGCTCTATCCCGACATTCATGATACCAGTGGTTGGATTAGGTGCAATGGTTATGTTTCGTACTACTACCGGAATGGCAGCAACAACATTCAAAGAATCATTCGTTGTGATAACGATCTTAGCTGAATCTGTACTCGCACATACATTGTATGATTTGTTTTTCAGATAAACCATATAGTTTCCGGCTGATGCAAACTTCATCATAACAACACTATCCGTACTTAACATGACTGTTGCGCCTGCGGGAAGCGCCCAATTTTGCGATTGAGGTGCAGGACTTGTAACATTCACTAACACGAGTGTTTGGTTAATAAATGCATGTCCCGAAACGCTTAGTCTCGCCTTAATTGCAGTATCAGCTGTGTTTCTGACATTAATACTATCTATTACAGTACAGCCATTCGATAAAGTAATTCTTACTTTATACAGGTCGGCTGCAGAAAGGTTCACCTGTGATAATGTAGATGTAAAGCCTGTTTTTACAGCAGTCCATGAATAAGTAGCTGATAAATTGGCAGAGGCTGTTATCTTAATTGAAGTGGCCTTACAAATCAATGTATCATGCGTACCAAGGCCAGTTCCAATCGTGCTTCGATTAGTGGTTGTAACACTTGCGGAAGTAGCGGAGCATCCGGAAGCATTAGCGACTTGCACGGTATAGTTACCACTGATATTTGTAACATACTGTAAGCTTACAGCACCAGGAATAATGTTGCCATTCAACAGCCATTGGTTATTGCCTGGTGAGGATGAAACAAGAACTGCACTATCGTTGGTGCAAAACGACAAAGGCCTGCTATTGCTGATAGTAGGAATAATGGGGTTTGCATTTACTGATAGCGCCAGAGTCGCCGTGCTATCGCAGCCGATAGCATTGATCAGGTGAACATTGTAAGTACCTGTAGCGTTATAATTATTCCCGTTCCATACATACGGTAACGTTGAAGCACACACGCTTACATTAGTAGTGGAACTGGTTGCCTGTTTTGTAGTTAAAACAAGCGTAGCGCTACTATCACAACCAACACTGTTAGTAAGGTGAACATTGTAAGTGCCTGCGGTAGTATAATTATTTCCGTTCCATACATAAGGTAAAGATGAAGCGCACACGCTAACATTGGTGGTAGAATTAGTTGCCTGTTTTGTAGTTAAAACAAGCGTAGCGCTACTATCACAACCAACACTGTTAGTAAGGTGAACATTGTAAGTACCTGCAGCGTTATAATTATTTCCGTTCCATACATACGGTAAAGACACAGCGCACACGCTAACATTGGTGTTAGAGTTAGTTGCCTGCTTAATGCTTAAAATAAGTGTGGCTGTACTATCACAACCCGCAGCGTTAGTCAGGTGAATATTGTAGGTACCTGCAGCGTTATAATTATTCCCGTTCCATATATACGGTAAAGATGCAGCGCACACGCTAACATTGGTGGTAGAATTAGTTGCCTGCTTAATGCTTAAAATAAGTGAGGCTGTACTATCACAACCCACAGCGTTAGTCAGCTGAACGTTGTAAATACCTGCAGCGTTATAATTCTTTCCGTTCCATACATACGGCAAAGATGAAGCACAGATGCTAACATTAGTAGTGGAGGCACTTATTTGTCTGACTGTTAAAACAAGATTTGCCACACTATCGCAACCTCCCACACTTCCGCCGGGAAATGTTTTTATATAGTTGCCCGGCGAAACATAGCTGTTACCATTCCAGGAATAGGGTAAAGCAGATGCGCAAATATTTACATTGGTTGTAGAAATAATCGTAGTAGTAACATTTAATATTAGGGTAGCAACACTGTCACAGCCAGCGGCATTGCCACCGGCAAATGTTTTCGTATAGGTACCAGGTGCGTTATAATTATTTCCATTCCATGCATATGGTAATGTTCCAGCACACACGCTTACATTAGTAGTGGAACTGGTTGCCTGTTTTGTTGTTAAAATAAGTGTAGCGCTACTATCACAACCAACACTGTTAGTGAGGTGGACATTGTAAGTGCCTGCGGCGTTATAATTATTTCCGTTCCATGCATACGGTAATGTTGAAGCACACACGCTTACATTAACAGTGGAACTGGTTGCCTGTTTTGTAGTTAAAACAAGTGTTGCGCTACTATCACAACCAACACTGTTAGTGAGGTGAACATTGTAAGTGCCTGCGGCGTTATAATTATTTCCATTCCATGCATACGGTAATGTTGAAGCACATACGCTTACATTAGTAGTGGAACTGGTGGGCTGTTTAACTGTTAATATAAAACTTGCCACATTCGTACAGTAGGAAGTTGCAGAAACAGTATAAAATAGGGTATCAATACCCGCCGTAATTCCTGTTACCAGTCCTGAACCATTGATAGTGGCTATTGGTAAATTTGAAGAAGACCATGCACCAGCTGGTGTTGCATTTGTCATTGTAGTGGTGCTGCCCGTACATAGACTTGTATTGCCGCTAATAGCTGTGACCACGTTATTGTTCCCAAGAATCCAGTTTCCTGTTGTTCCTGTTAAAGGAAAAGTGGCAAGCACACCATCATGCGCTGACGATAGTTTATCATTCAATGTTGTCACTCCGGTGTTGGTGCCTCCGGCCGAACCCTGGTTAAAATTATAATAAGCTACCAGGCCCGTTTCATTACCATTTAATGCGCTATTCATGGCAGCTTGAATTTCTGCCTGGGTGCGTGCCACGCTCCATACCCTCACCTCATCCATATTACCGGTATAATAAAAACCCTTCGACGTTGTACGGTCACTAAAACCTATTTGAAATCCTGTGCCATTGGTATTATAATTCCTTGCAACGCTTGCTATTTGACTGCCATCGACATATACTTTTGTTGTTGTTCCATCATGAGTAACCGCCAGGTGGTGCCAGGCATTATCATTCACTGTAAAATTGGTTTGTATATCATTGAACAGGCCGATGATATAGACCCCATGGTATAGATGAAGTACGAATTGTTGATTAGTAGCCGTTCCTTTTTGCCCGTACTGGAAAATAGTCATATCATCTCCGGTAGAATATTTTATCCATGCTTCAATTGTTCTCGAGTTATTACCCTGGGGTAAATTGGCGTTGGTCCCTGCGATCTCATTGTGGCTAAAGTTTAAAGCATTACCAAAACTGAGAACAGATTTTACGGTGATAGCGGAAGTTGCGGTGCATCCACTGGTTTCTTTATAAGTAATAGTAGCAGTTCCACCCGCCACACCTGTAACTACCCCGGAATTATTAACTGTAGCAATCGGCGTGCTTGAAGAAGTCCACGCATTAGATACAGCCGGAGTTCCGCTACCAGTTAAAGTGGTGTTTGCTCCCACGCAAATTGATGCCGTAGCAGGAAGCAATGTTGGTAAAGCATTTACCGTAACTGTTGCTATAGAGACCGCACCGCATTCCGTTTTATAAGTGATGGTTGTTGTACCTGCACTTACACTTGCCAATACGCCTGTTGAAGCATCGATCGTTGCTACCCCGGTATTACTACTTGTCCAAACACCTCCCGCATTTGCATTGGACAAAGTAGAACCTGAACCGAGACAAATAGAAGTTGTTCCTGTAATTGCTGCAGTGGGTGCAACATACGCAGCGCAGGTACCTGTATTCGTTGAGCCGGAGGTTGTCCAGTTGGATGTGCTTCCCGTAAGTGCGAAATTATTCAGGGTTCCATCCCTGCCGTTGCCACTGCCATCGGTTAAAGTAGTAGCCCCCGCATTGCTTCCGTTTTCAACTCCCTGGTTAAACCGATAATATTCCTGGAGGCCTGTTTGCACTGATGGATCAGGCCCGCAATTTTTATTATTCACAATCTCATCCTGGCAAAGTGCACGGCTCCATATCCTCACTTCATCCAAAGAAATATCAGCAAATCTTCCGGCAGCATAACGTACATCTTTTCCAATATGAATTACCGAAGAAGCATTATTCAGGATTGTTCCTGTAATACCCGCCCCCGATGCAGCTAAAACACCATCCACATACACCTTAGTACCAAAAGGACCGGCGACTCCTGCAATATGGTGCCACGAGCTGGCGGTAATGTTAAAGGTGACTGTACGGAAAGTACCTGCATCATTTACATAAAATGTTCCCGTACCATCGTTGTTAGGATGCATCAGCCATACAGTATTGGTCATATTATCCTGGCCTTCCACACCCTGGCCGATGATCGATCCGAAAGGAAGCGAAGAAGAAGCAGGATTCATCCAGAACTCAACCGTAATTTCTTTATTATATGCTTTAAAAGGATTGCTGACAGCTACGTAATCATTGGTGCCATCAAAATTCAGCGTGGTACCAACAGGAACATATTCATAGGCGCCCATGTCCACAGACGACCCGGTTATTCTTGTTGTATTGGCCAGGTCTACGGTAACACCACCGGGCACTGATGCACTATTTCCTGTATTAATGGCCGGGCTGCCTGCGCTCAATTTTAAATTTCCATTGGCGGCATCTGCAAATAAGGGATCAGCATTAATATTGCCGGTACCGAGGCCCCAGCCTCCCTGCACATCGGAATAATTAATCGACGGATTATTACCAAAATTGTTTGCAATTTCACTGCCTCCCCCGTCCCACAAAATACAATTCGCAAGCACCGGGATTGCAGCGCCGCTCTGGTAAAGACATTTGGCTACCGATGCGGTGTTGCCATAAAAACTACAATTGGTTATTGCAGGATTTGAGCTTCCATAATTAGCCATAGCACCACCTGTTCCAGTTGCATTATTATTCAAAAAAATACAGTTCGTTATAATGGGTGAAGAGTTGCTATTATTAATAGCGCCACCGCCACCGGTCGCTCCTGGCCCAAAACCGCCGGTAGTAGTATTGCTTTTGAAAATGCAATTCACTATAGTAGGGGAAGAAGAACTATTCGTCATCCCTCCTCCCTTAGCTGATAATGTTGTTCCTGCTGCCGTTCCACCCTTTATGGTAAATCCATCCAGCAATGCTGTCGAACTAATGCTTGAATTAATGATTACAGATGCTCCGTTACCCTGCAGGATGGTTACATTGGTTGACCAGTTTCGTTGGCTCAATAAAGTTTCTGTGCCTAAAAAACCACCATAGATAGAAACCCCCGTTTTCATTGAAAAAGAAGCATTGGAAGAGGGCGTGTAGGTTCCGGCTGCTACCCATACCTGGTCGCCGGAAGCAGAAGCTGTAATTATTGCTTGTAATGAGGCGCTGGCGTTTGCCCAGGAAGAACCATCGCCGCTTCCGCTGGAAGCTGGCTTTATATACCGGGTGGTTTGCGCTTGAATGAAAGAGAAAAATAGTAGTAAAATAACCAGCGAAGGAATTCGTTTCATTTAGGGTTTGGGTTTTGATAGATACACCTTGCAGTGCTGGTTCCAAATAAATTCCTCTCTTACTACCTGTTGCCTTTCTATCGAACTATATAGCTATCGTGTTATTACTTTCAATAATCATCATTACCGTTGCAAACGGTCACCAGCCAATCAATAGTCAATGAGGTAAAGCCTGCAATTCAAAACGCCACCTTACTAATCTATAAAGCAAACCATACATTTAAGAGTTTACAGAAATAAATGTTGCCAATGACAGGGTTTCAGGTGCGAATTGTATAAAAAATACGGATATATTTAGCTCTCTATCCCTTTTAATTTCAAAACCATAACCCTTGCTAAAAAACTTCACGACTTTTTTTCTACACCGATTTCCATTCCTTTTTCCGCTTAACCGTGTACTGATCTATTTTTTATCTTTTGTACTTGCCGCTCACTTATTCTGTTTCCCGTTTATTGTTTATCCTAGTTTGGCAGATACCGGGCCCAGCTGGCTGGGCATCGATTCGTCCTGGCAAATGGTAATGAACTATGCCGGAATGCATAACCTGACCTGGGGCAAGGATATTATTTTTACTTATGGACCGCTCGGTTTTCTTTCGATCCGCAATGGCTTTGGCGTGTCACGGTGGATCTTTATTTTTTTCGACCTGTTTATTGTCATCAACTTTTTTTATGTTTTTAAAGATTATCTCCTGCGCTCCGGCGACCTTTTTATTTCCGCACTTATTCTTATCGCGACCTGCCTGTTAATTGGCAGTTTTTACGGTTCCGCTTTTTCCTGGATACTGCTCTTCCTGATCTGTTACCGCATGTATACCAGTTATCTTCATCCCTCCATTTTATCGCTGGCTCTTCTTTCCATCCTTATTGCCCTTTCTTTTTTTATAAAAATGAATACGGGTCTTGTAGGAATCATTTTTCTTTCCTTACACCTGCTCAATCTTTTTTTCATAAAAAAAATTACAGCGTTAAAAGCAACCGGGGTTTTCGTACTGGCCATTGGCGTGATTATTTTGCTTGCATCCTTGCTTCATGTATCACTGTCAAACTATGTACGCGGATCACTGGAGTTAATCAGTGGATACAACCAGGTAATGTACCTGGAAGAAATGCATGAGCAAACAGAATGGAACGTGAAGATGTTGCTTGCGGGCATCCTTTTATTATTTTCTATCCAGGCCGCACTGCTAATAAAACAGAAACAATACTCCCGGCTGCTTTATACTATTTCGTGCGTAGGGTATTTATTTTTATTGTGGAAGCAATCCATCGTAAGGAACGATATACAACACCTCCAGGAATTTCTCTTTTATGCGCCGCTGATACTTATTACCGGAAATTTTTTTTCGGATCGAATCGCTCCCTCCCGCTTTTTTTCAGGCGCTACACTGGTAATTGTAGTCGCTGCACTTCTTATTAAAGCAGAAACTGTTCCTGTGAATACCATGGTTAACACCAGGTTCTTTAAGAAAAAAGAATACCTCCATGCTTTTCGTGAGTATGACCCCGCGAATTACCTGGGCCAGCAAAACAAACGCCTTATCCCCGATTCGCTGGTAAAGAAAATTGGAACTCATACCATCGATGTTTTTCCCTGGGACGCTGAGTACCTTTTCCAGCACCATATGAATTATTCGCCGCGGCCGGTGTTCCAGTCCTATACTGCTTATACCGACTGGCTTGAAAAAAAGAACCTCGAACATTATCAAAAAAAAGCGCCTGATTTTCTCCTCTATGATTATGACGCTATCGATGGGCGCTATCCTTTTAATGAAGAAGTGCTGACTAATTTTTTCATTACAAAGAATTACCATGTTACAGATACTTTCACTTCAAATGAAAGGCAAAGAATTTTACTTGAAAAAAATAGCCCGGTAATGCCCCTCCATTTTGTGACCGCTGACAAAAAAAATGCAGAGACATCAGATGAAGTACCAGTGAATAACTTTTCATTTATTAAAATAAAACTCGCTTACAGCCTCCGTGGTAAACTGCGTGCTACACTGTATAAAGCTCCGCCTGTTTACATTAGTTTTATTCTTCAAAACGGGGAACGCCATCTTTATAAAACTTCCATTGACTTATTGGAAACAGGTATCATGACTGATAAATTAGTGATTTCAGATCCAGACTTTATCCATTACATCCGTTCAAAAGAAAACCTGCCCGGTATTGCCCGTATCAAACTGGAGCTGGAGCAGCGCTATTTTAAAAAAATCATGACCGTAGAATATCTCCAGGTGGCGCCTTGATTAAACTATTTATATATTTTAATTGATTCTATGATCTTCAATCGAAATTTAAGGGGTTTATTTTAAGTATTGAATATCTTTAATTGCCATACCACCAAGTCGTGAAAACAATAAACCCCAAGGAGCAGCAGGAATCAGAACTCTCCGTTGCCCTATATGGCAAAAAGATGGTTGAAAATGAATTGGAACGAGCCAATTCAAGAATAGCTGCGCTAACAGCAGAATTAGCTTTATTGCGACAGTCACTCGAACAACCGGGTATTGTTGAAAAAATGGGAGTCCTGGCTAACGAAAGTCCCTTTCCCCAACTGCGAATTTCTACTGATGGTGAAATCCTTTTACAGAACCGTTCTGCTTTTATATTAGATGAATTTGAATACAATGGCCGGCACTTTAACCAGCAGGAATTCTGGACCTATATTATCAAAGGAACCAAAGACATAGAAGGGGATTTTACCATCGACACAAATTGTAAAGAGAAAATATATTCTTTTTGGTGCAACCCATCCGCTGACAAATTATATTTCAATATCTACGGTACCGACATCACATCGAGAACCAGGATAGAACAGCAGATGGAAGAGCAGCGGCTCTTCTTTGAAGATATACTAAACCACCTGCCTGTTGACATTGGTGTATTTGATGCAGAACAGAAATACATTTTTGTAAATCCCTGCGCTCTTGGTGATCCGTTTATGAGGAAGTGGTTAATTGGAAAAACCTATAAAGAATATTGCATCAAAGAAAATAAACCTCTTACCATAGCTAATAACCGGGAATTCCATTTTAAGAAGTGCCTCCAGAATCAAGAAGAAATGGGATGGGAAGAGGAAATCATTAATGAATCAGGTGAAAAATCCTTTTTTCTTAAAAAGTTCTACCCGGTTATGGATGATAACAATATTGTAAGGATTGTCATCGGGTATGGTATCGATATAACAGCGAGAAAAAATGCAGAGCAAGCAGCAGATGCTTCAGCTAAGGCAAAAGAACAGTTCCTTGCCAATATGAGCCATGAGATCAGGACGCCCATGAATGCAATCATGGGAATGAGCCGGCAGCTTGAAAAAACCATACTCAGTGAGCAGCAATCTCTTTTTCTAAAAACAATCATTACTGCCTCTTCTAATCTTCTTATCATTATCAACGATATACTTGATTTTTCAAAAATTGAAGCCGGGCAACTTTCGCTCGAAAAAATAGGTTTTTCATTTGCCGAGGTTTTGAATAATGCCAAAAGTGTTATCCTGCATAAAGCAGAAGAAAAAGGCCTGGAGTTTATTTTCCTGCTTGATAATAGTATAGCCCCGATTTTAGTTGGTGATCCGTATCGCATGAACCAGATATTGATTAACCTGCTCTCTAATGCAGTAAAATTTACTGAGCGTGGTGGTATCAGAACAGAGGTTATTGTAAAAAAAGACAAAACGGGAAAGCAAAACATACAAATTATCGTTACTGATACCGGTATTGGTATGAGCCAGGAATTTTTGAAGAAATTGTTTACTATGTTCAGCCAGGAAGACCGCAGTATTGGCAGAACTTATGGCGGAACAGGTCTTGGTATGTCCATCACAAGGCAGCTCGTAACTATGATGAACGGAACCATCACTGTAGAAAGCAAAAAGAACCAGGGAACAACTGTAAAAATTTTACTGGAATTACAAAAAGGATCTGAGGGCGATCTTCCGCAGAGACGCTCACAAATACAGGATAAGACCATCCTTGAAGGAAAGACATTATTGCTTGTTGACGATAATGAATTAAACCGGCTGGTGGCCATCGCCATCCTGGAGCAGTATGGTGCTAAAATAATTCCTGCTATCAATGGCCTGGAAGCGGTAAATATTTTAAAAGAAAAAAAGGTTGACCTGGTCCTAATGGACTTAAGTATGCCGGTAATGAACGGCCTTGAAGCTACAGCCCTTATCAGAAAAGAAATAAGTGAAACACTACCTGTTATAGCGCTTTCTGCAAATGTTGTAAAGGGGGAAAAAGAAAACTGCCTGGCCCACGGCATGAATGATTTTGTAGGTAAACCTTTTTTAGAAGAGGACCTGATAAGAATAATTGGAAAATGGACGAACACTTTAATTACACTTGCCCTTTCCCAGAAAATCCATGCAGACACCGAAGCCGGCAGTTTTTATAGTTTACGCGGCCTTAAAGATGTAACCAATGGCAATAAAGACATAGAGCGAAAACTGGTAAATATTTTTATTGTAGAATCGCGGGCCGCTTCAAAAATATTAGCAGACGGCCTGGCTCAAAATGATTTAAAAAAAATAAAAGATGCGGCACACAGAATAAAACCCTCTGTTGCTATTATGGGAATCAGCTCCATAAAAAAAGACCTGACAGCTCTTGAGAACCTGGATTCATTAAAGGGTAAAACCGTGGAAATCAAAGAAATAATTGAAAGAGTAAATAGTGTGCTGCAACTTGTAACTACTCATATGCAAAATCATTTGATCGTAACAGCAAAATGAGACCATCGTCCATAACGCTCTCATCCTTAATATTTAACAACTACACCCAGGATTGGCATAATTTTTAAATAGTATTAGTATCCATCTATGATGGTTAAAAGAAAGGAGGTTGTTATGATACGGTTATGGATACTAACAAAGGAAAATCTGGAGTTTTACTGGAAGGTTATTCCCGCATTATCTTATGCAAATTCTGAATGGAATTAATTCACAATATTCATTTAATGGCCTTTTGTAAATAGCCTGCGGCCGGTCGCAGGCTATTTACATTCTATAAAATAGTTCCAGCAGTTAGAAAGAATAAAAGCAACACAATGTATAAGTGAACAGCAAACTGGTTGATCTTTCTAAAATTTAAAAGTTCAAAAAGCAGGAGAAGAACGGCACTTAGAAAAAACCAGGTTACATAGTTCATAAAAGGAACTGTTGACCCCGGCCAGTGCCACCAGTCCAATTTTTCAGTAGCTCTTTCGAGCGCCCAAACCAAAAATGTACTGATAAAAGCGCCATCAACAACAATTGAAAATTTTTGTACCGTGGATGGAAATAAATTATCCGGCGGGTATTTTTTTTCTATAAAACGGTAAAGAGATTCAGTTAAAATGCCGCTACAGAAAACAATAATAAATCCCACAAGGCCCATTACAACCGGGACATTTAAAATGGCGAACCCGAGGCCTTTTCCAAAATCAAAATTTCCAAAAAACACGGAACTTCTAATCCCGATGATTTCTGCAATCATCGTTAAGACATAGCAGCTAAAAAAAAATAAAAGAAAAGAAGGACGGATTTCTGCCTGGGAAATAAAAATCAGTACAACTAAAATGTAGAGTACAATGGGTGATAACCAGCCGGACAGAGAATTATATTTACTTAAGACCAATAAGTGAATTGCGAGGATTATCAGCGAAATAACGAGTGGTATAATATCTTTTTTTTGCTCGAGTTTCATATTTGCAGATGCAAATTACAGCAAATTGCAAACCTTTTTATTTTGCCAGTCCTAGTTTCCATTCTTTAACACGCTCATAAGCAATATGAAACCAGGCTGTATACTGTTCCGGGGAGACGAGCATTTCATGTTCTATTTCGTCAAGAGAAAGAAAGCGTGCGTTCATTACTTCGGTTTTAGAAAACGGGATTGTACCATTATAATTTCCTGCAAATACATGATCAAATTCATGCTCGCTTAATCCGTTCACAAAGGGTGTATGATAAATAAAATCAAATATTTTCTCAAGCCTGCTTTCAATACCCAGTTCTTCTTTTAATCTTCTCAGTGCGGCATCAGCAGTTCGTTCTCCAGGGCGAGGGTGACTGCAACAAGCATTGGTCCATAACCCGCCGCTGTGATATTTGTTTAATGCTCTTTGCTGTAAAAGCATTTTGCCCTCATCATCGAAAATGAAAATGCTAAAGGCCCTGTGCAATATACCAAGCCTGTGCGCTTCCAACTTTTCCATTGTTCCGGTGTGATTATCATCCTTATCAACTAAAATAACCGATTCCATAAAACGGAAATTAGAGAGTTTTTAAATAAAATATATTATCCTGTTTTATTTTTTTGTTTCATTACCTCGGAAAATAAAGAAATATAATTATCAGTTATTTCATCCCAATTATATTTTTTGGTAATCCCTTCTCTTGCTTTTTCCCTCATATCTGAAACAAGGAGTTCATTATTTTCAAGGGAATGCATTTTTCCTGATAGCGACTGAATATCTTTTTTAAAAAAAATGCCATACCGGCCATTATCTAGCATTTCTTTATTAAAAGGTGTGTCAAGGGCCAGAATAGCACACCCATAAGCAAGCGCCTTTAACATCGCAGGATTTGTTCCACCATACTCGTGACCGTGTAAATACGCAAAACAATTATGATAAAGTTCCGCCAGTATATTGGCTTCTTTGATATGCCCGGTAAAAATAATATCCGGATGATGGGTTGCTTTTATAGAAGCTGCAAAAGCATCGGCATATGGTACATCTCCCACCACCACTAATTTTTTCTTTGTATCCGCAGCTATATACCCTTGTAATAAAATATCAGCATTGTTATCGGGTATCAGGCGACCCACAATAAGATAATATTCATGCCGCTCCAGGTTCCATTTTGTAATTAATTCAGGGTGGGATGAATAACGAATATTGGCACCATAGGCAATCATCGTTGAATCTGCCTGAAAGGTTTTTTTATAAAGTTCTTTCATAGCGTCCGCATCTGTAACAACTTTATTATACAGTTTAGTCGCAAGCCATGCAGAAAAATAAAAATAAGCTTTAGCCATTCTGGCCCATTTGGGCCTTTTCCACTCAATACCATCTACATTTATGATGGCCCGTTTTCCAAAAATGCGGGTGAAAATACCCCAGGGACCATTGGCAGCATTTACTACTAACAATAAGTCTGCTTTAGAAAAACATGCGTGAATAATTGAAAAGAAAGAATGAGTGACCTGGCTGAGAGATTTAGTTTGTAAACCGGCAACGTATCTTAATTCAATACCATTAATTTTTTTTGGCTTGACATCATATAAGGCACGGTGGCAATAAACGGTTACCTCGATATCTTTTTTAACCAGCCTTTCGCTTAATTCTTTAACGAAGGTTTCATAACCACCATAGGTCGAAGGATAGCCACGGGAACCAATGATTGCAATTTTCATTTATAACAATAATACGTATTCAATCGGGTCACAAACAGAGAAGAATTATTACATTTATCTATTCATCTTCCCCCAATGAGAACTATTCTTTCAACCTTTTTTATTTTATCCTTTTTTCTTTCACATGCACAAACATGGAAAGCTAAATGGATAGCGCCTTCTCCAAATATAAACAATGTCAACACCTGGATCGCGTACAGAAAAGAAGTGATTGTAAATTCAATTTCATCACAACCAATCATTACAAAAATTGCTACAGACACAAAATACTGGCTATGGATAAATGGGGTGCCAGTTGTTTTTGAAGGAGGGTTAAAAAGAGGCCCTACTCCTAATGATACGTATTATGACGAAATTGATATCGCATCTTATTTAAAGCCTGGAAAGAATATCATTTCTTTGCTAGAATGGTATTTTGGCAAGGAAGGATATTCTCATAAAAGCAGTAAGAAGGCGGGCATCCTGTTCGATTGTGAGTCGCCCGGTTTGAATATCTATTCTGACAATACCTGGAAGTGCAGCATACTGGACGCTTATTCTACCGCCGGTGATCCGTTGCCAAATGAACGCCTGGCTGAATCGAGTATTCTTTATGACTCGAGGAAAAATATTGGAAACTGGCAATCCGATACCAATATCAATTTGGGGCCTGCCGTTGAAATTGGAAATGCAGGTGACCTGCCGTGGAACCAACTTATACTTCGACCCATTCCTTTCTGGAAGGATTATGGTTTAAAGAATTACCCGCAGGCTAGTACGGCTTCTACAGGTAACGAGACTACTATTACGGCTACATTACCTTACGATGCGCAAATTCATCCCTATTTTAAAATTGACGCGCCTGAAGCGGGAATGAAAATTACCGTTTGCACTGATAATTATTTGTTTTATGATGGAAGCGCTAAAGGATTGCGATTTGAATACCTAACTGTGAAGGGTGTCCAGGAATTTGAAATACCCGCGTGGCTGAATGGACATAAAGTTTATTATATCCTGCCCAAATCGATCCAGGCACTTGATCTTGAATACAGGGAGACCGGTTATGATGCCAATTTTGAGGGGTCATTCAAAAGCAGTGATACTTTTTTTAATAAGCTATGGGAAAAAGCCAGGCGCACACTCTATGTCAATATGCGGGATAATTATATGGATTGCCCTGACCGTGAGCGTGCACAGTGGGCAGGAGATGCTGTACATGAATCCGTTGAGGCAGCTTATTCACTTTCTGCTTCTGCGCACGCATTAACAAGCAAATGGCTGCATGAGGTTGTTAACTGGCAAGAGTATTGGGGCCCCATAAGATCACCCCGGCCATCAGGAAATATCGAGCTGGAGTTATCAGATATGGTATTGAACAGCGTAGGTTATTATGGTGCCTGGACCTACTATATGCAAACCGGGGATAAACAAACCTTATCAGATCTGTATACGGGCATTCAAAATTATATCAACATCTGGTACCAACCGGATGGAAACGGCATGGTTAAAGAACGCACCGATGATACCCACTGGGGGGATCGAACTGAAAATGATACGACTTTAATCTTTCACACAATGTTTTGCCTTGCCCTGGAAGGCTTGCAAAATATGGCTACGGCACTCGGCAAAAAAAATGATGCGGATGATTATCTTAAACGCATTGCTGCCTATAAGGCTGGCTTTAATAAACAATTCTGGAACGGGTCTGCTTATAAAAGCGCAGGCAATAAAGGCGAAACTGATGAGCGGGCGCAAGCGCTTGCTGTTTTAGCGGGCATTGCAGGAAAAGAAAAATATCCTGCGTTATTCCAGGTAATACAAAAGGAAGAGCATGCGAGTACTTACATGGAAAAATATGTGGCCGAGGCTCTATTTGTTATGGGATACGGAGATTATGCCCTGGAACGACTCAGGAAACGATATGATAAAATGGTCAACGATAACCAGTTTACCACCTTATGGGAGGACTGGAATTATGGTTATGGGCCTTATGGCGGCAGTACCGTGAACCACGGATGGAGCGGTGGACCACTCATCATCCTTTCTCAATATCTGTGCGGGATAGCACCGGAAGAGCCGGGCTATAAAGTCTTTCATATTATCCCGAATCCGGCCTCCATTAAAAAAGCCAGTGCAGGTATTACATCTGTTGCAGGTGTGATTAAAACTTCTTATGATCATACCAACAGTAACGTCTTTAATCTCACCGCCCTGGTACCTCCTCAAACGCAATGCATCATCGGGATAGAAAATAAGTTTGATCAGATTACCCTCAACAATAAAATAATCTGGGAAAGAGGAAAATTTTATTCCATCAATGAAGCATCTGCTATTTATGATGCAGATAGCCTGCACATCAAGTTTAAAGTGAGGGAGGGAAACTGGAATATTATTGCTTTAAACTTTACAGCACCTAACCGGCAATTTATCAGCATTTTAAACCCTCCAAGGTCGGATAGTACTATCTGCAAGGGAGATACCCTTGTTTTATCTGCTACGGGTGGAATCCTATATCATTGGTACCGGAATGATACGCTATTGCGAATTGGTGCCCAGTCCTTCTTGAATGTATGGGATAGTGGTGTTTATTACGTCATTACCCATTCTGCATCCGGTAAAACAGATACCAGTAAAAAATACCATGTCTATTTAAATGGTCAAGTAAGTCCTCCCACGCCTGTAATCAATATTAACCAAGATAAAGTGCTTGTTTCCAATTATCCTTCAGGTAACCAGTGGTATTTTGAAAGCCAGGTTATTTCCGGGGCTAATAAGCCTGCTTTCAAGCCTGAAAAAAATGGAAATTATTTTGTCCGGGTTACCATCAATACCTGCACCAGTCCCCCGTCATCACCCATCTTTTACCTGAGTCATTACGCTTTTCAATTGGACCATGATCAATATCTCACTTTATTTCCTAATCCTGCAAGTGATATTATAAAAATATATTTTCAGCTTAGCGATATTAACCTGGTCGCAGTAAAAATCACCAATATTCAGGGCCAGCTGGTAAAACAATTTCTGAGTATAAAAAATGGCAGCGTTCTATCTTTAAATGGTCTCGTTGCAGGCATTTATACAGCCTCCATCATCGTCCCGGGAAGACAGATATATTCCTTGCAGCTTATCAAAAATTAATACGCATCCTGGTCACCCCTGAAAAAATTAATAATGGTCTGAAGTATGATCTGGATGTCCAGCCAGAAAGTCCATTTATGAATGTAGTATAAATCGAAATTGACCCTTTTTTGCATGGTACCGGAGACTTTGGTTTCACCCCTGCAACCGTTTACCTGCGCCCAGCCGGTAATACCCGGTTTCACCACATGCCTTAGCATATAATTTTCCACCGTATGCATGGATTCGAGGTTCAAAGGTGTCGGATGCGGCCTGGGACCCACGACAGACATATTACCTATCAGTACATTCCAAAATTGCGGAAGCTCATCAATATTTGTTTTGCGTAGGAAATAACCTAACCTCGTCACCCGGGGGTCTCTCTTCCTGGTTTGCAGGTAGGTACCTTCCTCATCTGTTTCTTTTGCTTCGGCCACCATGGATCTGAATTTATAACAAGATATTTTCTCATTATTCAACCCCCATCTTTCCTGTTTAAAAAACACGGGGCCTTTCGATGTTATTTTTATCACTGCAGCAATCAAGGGCAAAACCCACCACCCGAGGAAAAGAAAAAAACAAACAGTGAAAAAAATATCGAATACCCTCTTTAATATTTTATTTTCTTTTTTATCCAGCGGCAGCGGTCTCACATTCATCACAGGCAATAACCCGATATTATTCACCTGGATAGCAGCGGTACTGTATTGATAGAAATCTGCGATTATCCTTGTTTTCACCCGGTAATATTCACAGGTCTCAATACACTGATGTATCTGGTTTATGCTGGTATGCGGCAAAGCAATTATCACCTCGTCCACCTCCTGCTGGCTCAGGATTTTTGGCAAACTTTCCACCTGGCCCAGGTAATGGCAACCATTCAACTGGGTATTATCATTGTCCAGGAAGCCCAGGCATTTATACCCATAATAATAATATTTGTTGATCGTCTCATAAAAATCCAGCGCACCAGGTGTAGCACCAATTAAAACTATCCGGTCGAAAAGGTTTCCTTTATAAATGTCAGAGTGCAGGTATTTTCTCAAACCGTATTTAACGATTGTTACCAGCCCTAACAGAATAGAAATAAAAGTCAACAGCAGGCGGGAGGTAAAGGCAAACACATTCCTGAAAAAAAAAGCTGCTGAACTTATCAATATACCATAGAGTAAGAGTGTGTATAAAATAAATACAATCTCTTCCGAGAACTTATCAGAGCGCCGGTCTTTGTGCAATTTAGAAAAGGAGCCAGCCACGTACCATAAGATAATGGCAATAATTGAAAAGAGCAGATCGTTTGCGTCGGGAATTTTATTGAAGCTTACCAATGCTAAAAGGTAAGCCAGCGCCACCAGGGGGGCATCGATTACGTAACGGATATTGGTATAACGGTTATAAGTTTTGGCCATGCTCCAGTTTTACAGCCTGAAGAAAATACTTGCCTAACTGGCTGCTGAACAAAAATAACTTTTCTTAATTAAACAGCGATGGCGCGGGTATTTGAGTATTCAGCCGTTCCTGCTTTCATCACCTGCTGTGATACCCACTCATATGTATCAGCAAGACCGGTTTTAAGCGGTGCAGATGGAGTCCATTGGAGCTTTTCATAAATTAGCCGATTATCGGATCGCCGCCCCCGCACGCCAAGCGGACCGTCAACGTGCCGGATAGATAATTTTTTGCCAGATAAGGCTATAGTCATTTGCGCCAGTTCATTTATAGTTACCATTTCCTCCGACCCAATATTTACGGGGCCCGTAAATTCTGAATTCATTAAGCGTCGAACTGCCTCGAGACATTCATCAATATATAAAAATGACCGGGTCTGTTTTCCATCACCCCATATTTCGATCTCACCCCCGTTCTGCGCCTCAGCTACTTTCCTGCATATCGCGGCCGGAGATTTTTCCCTCCCCCCGGTCCAGGTACCTTCGGGCCCGAAAATATTATGAAAACGCGCGATCCTTACGTTGAGATCGTAATTGCGGTGATAGGCCAAAAAAAGACGCTCACTAAATAGTTTCTCCCAGCCATAATCGCTGTCGGGGGCAGCAGGATAAACAGAATCCTCAGCGCAGTTAGGATTCTCCGGGTCCAGCTGATTATAGGCCGGATAAATACAGGCCGATGATGAATAAAATATTTTTTCAACGCCAGCCTTCACGGACTGGTTGGCAATATTCAAATTAATAGTGGCTGAATTATGCATCACATTGGCGTCATTTTCCCCGCTAAAAATATAGCCTGCACCGCCCATATCAGCTGCCAGCTGGTATACTTCGGTAAAGCGAAGGTTCAAAACTTTTTGAACCAGCAGTGGGTCCGTAAGGTCCCCGATAATAAACTCATCCGCCTGAGACACCGTAAATTCATTCTGCTTTAAATCAACGGCCCTTACCCAAAAACCTTCTTTTTTTAATCTTTTTACCAGGTGTCCCCCAATAAAACCGCCTGCCCCACATACCAGTGCTTTTTTCATAGACTTTATTAAAATTTAAGACTTTATTTATCTATACTTCTTAATTCCTAAAAATTCTTTCACATTATAAAAGATAAACAAAGGTACTATTGTCAAATACCTTTTATACAGCCTTTTTGGCTCTATCATTAAGCGAAATAGCCATTCTAAACCAGCGTTTTGCATCCAATTTGGTGCCTGTTTCAATTTACCTGTATGAAAATCAAAGGCGGCGCCTACTGTAATGATATAATGAACGTTACTATAGCTGCTTAACCTGGAAGCAAATTCTTCCTGCCTGGGCGTTCCCAGGCCAATCCAGACAATATCAGCTCCTGAATTATTGATCTGCGAGCCGAGCGCTTCCATTTCCACATCGTTCATATACCTGAACGGAGGGCAAAATACGCCAACCACGTTAAAATTGAAAAACTTTCGCTCAGAAACTGTTTTGAGCTCTGTTGCAACACCCTCTTTCCCGCCGCAAAAAAAATGCTTAATATTTGCACCCGCCGAAACGCGAATCAGGTACTCAAAAAAATCAGGACCATAACATCGTTGCATCTCCCTAGCCCCTTTCATACGGCCTACCCAGACAGCCGGCATGCCATCCGGTAGGTTTAAGTAAAAAGAATCCAGCAATTTTTTGAACCCTGGAATCCTTTGCGCATGAATAATTCCATGAGCGCCCGTAGCACTTATAAGACGATTTGTCTTAGGGTTATCCTTGATATGATGGATAATTTCATTTGTTATTTTCCTAATGTTATATTCATAAATATGTACCCCAAGAACTTGCATTTACTCAAAATTATAGTAACACTAAATAATTATATTTATTAGTAACAGTTAACGTTACTGAGTGTCCTTTTTTAGCAAGTGTATAATAAAAAAACATTTCTAACGAAATGAAACTCAGGAACAGGGGTATACTCGTACTAATAAATA
>JAQBNK010000045.1 GCA_028288595.1 Chitinophagaceae bacterium | reverse complement strand
CGTTCGTAATAATTTCGATTATAAAAAAGTTCTTCGCATAATTAAAGACGACACAACTTTTTATAAAGCCTTCCGCAATCTTCATATCATTGAATTTTCTTCCTACAATAATATTTTTATCAAGGATAAAAATGGCGGGAACAAAGCAACTTATTACAGCTTAACGAAACAGCATCGTGCCAGTGGTTGCCGCACTACCGAAGTAATTGAGCAAAAAACAACAGGAGATTTTCTTGATAAGAGCGGCAATTACAATTATAAAACAGGAGAGATGTATGCCTCTCTTTTCTTTACTAAAGGAAAAATCTGCGGTGAAGATAATGTGGTGAAAGGGCACATCATGAACACCGCTGGAAAAAGTGGGATGGATAAACACAAAGAACAACTAAAGATGCTTTTCTTTAATCCCGGCAAGAAAATCCCGGGTATTCCTTTTATTGGAGACAAGCTGGATCTGTATGATGAACAGGCTCATAAAATATATGATTACCGGATGGATTACGTAGACTATCATGGTACGGCAGCTTATAAATTTTCCATCACACCAAAGCAGGACCTCGGCATGTTCAAACGAACCGATGTTGTAGTTGATAATATGGAAACCTGGTTCGATTCCAAAACCTTAGAAGTTCTCGCACGGAATTATTCTCTTAGTTATAAAGCCGGCGTTTATGATTTTGATGTGAACATGGAGGTGGAGATGACAAAAATCGGTAACCTCACTGTCCCGAAAATACTTCGCTACAAAGGTAATTGGGATGTAATATTTAAGAAGAGAGAAAGAGGCGAGTTTACCGCAACGTTATTTGATTATAAATAAATTTAGCCTGGCAGAAAAGCAACATTGGCGGAAGTTTTTTTAAAAGAAAGAAGATTCAAAACATCCTCAAACGATAGCCAGGTTTTCTTAGAGCTATTCTCCTGTAATTTTTTTCGCTTTCACATAGGTCCGCCATTTCTCAAGAACAGCCGCAATATCTTCCGGCAGTTCACTTTCAAAATTCATTTGTTCTTTTGTAACCGGGTGAATAAAGCCTAAAGTTTTTGCATGCAGTGCGCAACGCGGACAGATATCAAAACAATTTTCTACAAACTGTTTATACTTAGTATAGATAGTTCCTTTTAACACTTTATCTCCGCCATATTCCCAGTCATTAAATATTGTATGTCCTATATGTTTCATATGCACACGTATCTGGTGGGTACGGCCGGTCTCCAGCCTGCATTCCACGAGCGTAACGTAATAAAAACGCTCAAGCACTTTATAATGTGTGATGGCGTGCTTCCCGGTTTCACCTTCAGGATAGGCGTCGAACATCTTTCTGAAGCGATGATGCCGGGCTATATGCGCATTAATTGTTCCTTCATCTTCTTTTATGTCGCCCCATGCAAGCGCAACATATTTCCTTGAAACAGTGTGGGCGGCAAATTGTTTTGCAAGATGCGCTGCTGCTGCCGGGGTTTTTGCAAGCACTATCAGTCCCGTAGTATTTTTATCTATGCGGTGCACTAATCCATATCTCGGAAGATCGTCCTCTGTTAAATGCGGTTTATCTTTCAATAAATGATAGGCCACCCCGTTTAATAATGTACCGGTATAATTTCCAACACCGGGATGAACTACCATGTTCGCAGGTTTATTCAATACCATGATCACCTCATCTTCATAAACAATATCCAATGGAATATTTTCGGCCTTTACTTCCGTTTGTACGGGACTGTTGAGACTAAGTAAAACAATTTCATCTCCCGGTCTTATTTTATAATTACTTTTTTGAGATTTACCGTTTACAGTTAAAAAACCAGCTTCAATTGATTTTTGAATTTTATTACGTGTTGCATTTTCCAGCCGGCTCTGGATCCATTTATCGATACGTATAGGTTCCTGGCCACGGTCTACGACATAGGACTTCCTTTCATATAATTCTTCCGGCGAATCTTCGGGTATCAATTCTTCTTCAGCCATGCAGCAAAAATAAGGTCCTACATTTGCATCTGTGAAACAAAAGGTCTCATTTCTAAATCTTGGGCGTAGAAAATACAAAGAGGTGTGGGATTACCAGGAATCGTTGCTGCAAAACAATGTAAAAGCAAAAAGTGCTGGTGAAGAGACCCGCCATCATTTGCTTTTTGTTGAACATGATCCTGTTTATACATTGGGAAAGAGTGGAAAGCCGGAGCATGTCTTGATCAGTGAAGAAGAAAGGAACATTAAAAACATCGAGTTCTTTCATATCAACAGGGGAGGCGATATTACTTTTCATGGACCAGGCCAGGTTGTAGGGTATCCAATTCTTGACCTCCAAAAATTTAGAACCGATCTTGGCTGGTACCTGCGCAGTCTTGAAGAGGTTATTATTCTTACTATGGGTGAATACGGACTAAAAGGGGAGCGAAGTGCAGGTGAAACCGGGGTGTGGATAGAGCCCGGCACAAAAGGTAAAGAAAGAAAGATCTGTGCGATGGGCATTCGTTGCAGCCGCTGGATAACCATGCATGGTTTTGCTTTTAACGTAAACACAGACCTGGATTATTTCAATTATATCATTCCCTGTGGCATTCAAAATAAAAGAGTTACTTCTCTTAAAGAAGAGTTGGGTCATGAACTTAACTATGCCGAAGTGCAGGAAAAATTAAAAAAGAATTTTGAGATAGTTTTTGATGTAGCGATCGTTGAAGAAGTAGAAATTCAAAAATCGCAAACCTGAGGCTTACATTTTCGATTTTAAACTTTCGGGTTTAAATTTCTTTAAAAGTCTCTTTGTAAATAAAACTTATTCTTCTCCTTCAATTTATCATCATCAAACAATTCGAAAAAGAACCACCCGGCATGCATAAAGTTTGCTTTATCCAGTGTAAGAAATGGTTCTTTGATATTTTTTATCTGGAAAAGTTCTGATCCATCTGCATCATAAATAATTACTTTATAATGCCTGTCTTTTGCAAGGGGCAATTGAATATTCAGGTACCCGTCTTTGTTGATATACACGAAGGGCGACTGCCGCCAAAGATCTCTTGCTATGTATGGTTTTAGTAATACCTCATCTGCGCCAAGTGTAAATAAGCTGTCTCTCGTTTTGGTAATAATAGAATCTCTGAATGACTGGTAGTCTTCGAACGACAGTCTCAGGTATACACTATCCTTTACTTTAATACTGATGCCTCTGCCGTATGGAGGAGGAGTGACGATGCGCCTGTTTTCGAAACCACCACCAGGCCTTTTGGCAATTGTAAAATTATAGGTGGCGCCATTTGCATAAAATATTCGGTAATAGTATTTATATCCCTGGGGATAATTATCAATAAAACCGTTCTGTGGTAATTCGGGAGACTGGGCTAGAAAAATAGTTCTGAAATAATTGCTGCTGTCGTAAGAACGCTGAATATTAAGCTGGGTGAGATAAGGAAAAGGGTTTACCCAGCTAATCCTGATACGATTGTTCCCAAGGTCCTGCACCGTAAATTTTGGTAAAGTATCCTGGCTGTAGAGTTTAGGGCCGGTAAGGAATATGACAACGATCGTCAGTATCTTTTTCATTTATCTCTCGTCAATTAACGGTCAAATATAAAATTCAATACGTTATCAAAATGATAAGCTCCCTGCAGGTAGTGATAAATTTCCCTGTAATCCGCCGCTGTGAATTAACAGAAGCCTGCTTCCTTTTGGATAGTAGCCTCTTTTTGCCAGGTCATTTACAGCATAAATCATTTTTGATGTGTAGATAACGTCAGTGGGAATACCCGTTTCAATATAGAACTGGTTCATATAACTGACTAGTTCCGGTGGATGTTTCGCATAACCTCCAAAATGATAATCGTGGTGAATAATTATTTTTTTGGATGAATATTCTTCTGGTAAGAGATTACGGACTTTCTCCTCCAGACCGAAGTTGTTTTTCATTACACTGATTCCTTCGGTTTGTTGTGATTGATCGGTTTTCATAATTATTCCGGCGAGCATAGTACCCGTACCGACCGCACAGATAATGTGTGAATAGGAAGCAAATGATTTTGTTAGCGCTGTTATCTCGCCTGCGCCTTTTGCACCAGGCTGGCCATAACCACCTTCTTCAATAAAATATGATCCTTCTATTTCAGGATATTCTTTCAAACTATATTTTTCCCTGCTGATAAATTGCAGTTGCATTCCATATTTTTCTGCAGCTATCAAAGTAGGAGAAAGTGCAGTGGGTTTTTCACCACGGATAATTCCCGTGCACGCAAGACCGTATAATTTGCAGGCATAAGCTGAGGCAACTATATGGTTGCTATAAGCGCCCCCGGCTGTTGTAATATGTTTCGCGTTATTATTAACTGCATCAGTTAAGTAATATTTTAGTTTGAACCACTTGTTCCCGCTAATAACCGGGTGGATAAGATCAAGTCTTAACAGATCAGCTTCAATACCCGCATGATTGAATGCTTTTACATCAAGCGGCTGTGTTAAAACTTTTTTCTCATCTATTTCATTGTCGGATAAAATCATACTATTATGAAATTGGCTGCTTTCTTGTAAACATTTAGTTTCGCAAAGATTAAAAAAAGAAACATGCAGCAGCCAACATTAGTAATTCTTGCAGCAGGAATGGCGAGCCGGTACGGAAGTATGAAACAAATACAATCCTTCGGTCCTTCGGGGGAGACGATCATGGAATATTCTATCTATGATGCCATCAAGGCCGGATTTAAAAAAGTTGTTTTTATTATTCGTGAAGATTTTGCTGAAGCTTTCAGGGAAATAATTGAACCTAAACTGGGTAATAAAATTGAAATTGGTTTTGTATTTCAAAAACTCGAATCTTTCACTGAAGAAAGACCTGTTCCTGCAGGCCGTACAAAACCCTGGGGAACAGCTCATGCGGTTTTATGTTGCGAAGGAACCGTGAACGAACCATTTGCTGTAATAAACGCAGATGATTTTTATGGGAGTGATGCTTTTAAAAAAGCATATAACTTTCTTACCGGCCAGTGTAATGATCAGACATATTGTATAATAGGGTATGAACTGAAAAAAACCTTAAGCGAAAATGGCAGTGTTAGTCGTGGTGTTTGCGAAGTTGATAACGATAATAATTTAATCTCAATCGCAGAACGAACCAAAATATACCGAAATGAAAAGGGTGAGATTACCTATGAGGATGAAAATGGAAAGCATATAGTAAGTGAAGACAGCAAAGTAAGTATGAACTTCTGGGGATTTGCACCTAATATTTTCGATGTTACCAAAGAAGAATTCAACCGTTTCCTCGACGAAAATATCAGCAACCCCAAATCAGAATTCTTTATTCCCATTGTTGCCGATCATTTTATAAAAGATGGCGCCGGCAAAATAAAAGTGATCCCAACCAGTTCTCAATGGTTCGGCGTAACCTATAAAGAAGATGCACCTGCTGTGCAAAAAAGTATAGATGCCCTTGTGGCCACCGGTGAATACCCGGATAATTTATGGAGGTAATTTTGAAGGAGAAAGTCAAACTTTCTCCTTTTTTATTTTTCCCCTTATCTTACAGTAAACCATCGCTTCATGTCATCTCATCCGCATGATCTTTTTGAAAACAGGCAACAATTTCAGTTAGAAAGAATGATCCTTTTTAGCGATGCCGTTTTTGCTATTGCCATAACGCTGCTGGTAATAGAAATTAAAATACCTGAAGCCTGGCCCCCCACAGAAGCTAAGCTGGTAGCAGGACTAAAACACATATTACCGGATGTGATCGGTTTCGTTATGAGCTTCGCTATCATTGGGCAGTTCTGGATAACACATCATCGCATGTTTGGTTATGTTCAGCGATTTGATACCGGCTTACTTTGGCTGAACCTGCATTTATTATTCTGGGTAGCAATAATGCCATTTACTTCAGAAGTGAACATGCATTATGGAAACGTTGACTTCGCCTGGATGATCTACAGTATTAATATGGCCATGATCGGTTTTGGAACTTATTTTTTATGGCGCCGTATTGTTAATCCAAAAAGAAATTTATCAGCCGTAGCGCTGGATGCACATTTTAGAAAATATGCACTTACAAGAAGCCTGGTTACGTCCCTTATTTTCCTTACCGGCTTTATCCTTTGTCTGTTTGAATATGAGCCAATATCTATAGCAGCAAGATTTATTTTTATCCTGATCGTTCCGGCTATCCGGATCATCAACAAAAGATTCAAAATAAAAAAAGCTACCGGGGGGGTAGCTTCTAAAATATTTTATCCTGTTTTTTAATTATATGCTTTCACCAGGTAAACAAAATCCTGAGCGTTTTTAATTTGTTGTACCCTGTTCAATCCTTTAAGCGTAGATGCTACCGGAACTTTAATATTTTCTGCAGTACTATCCGAATCTTTTAACTCTTGTATCAGGTTATAAATTTCTCTTGATTTTACAGCGAAAACAACACCCTCAGCCTTCATTTCCCTTGTACTTAAAATACCGATCACTTCCCCGTTCCTGTTAAATACAGGTCCGCCTGAGTTACCTGGGTTAGCGCTAAGAGATATCTGGCAGGCGCTTGTATCGCCTTCAAAGCCGGTTCTGGCGCTCATGTATCCCATGTTGTAAACTATTTCATTGCGGGGATAGCCAAGTGTAAAAACTTCTTCGCCAAGATCTACAGACGTTTTACGAATACTATATGGAGGATTTGAAACTTGTTTAAAATCTTTATCATCGATCTTTAAGATCGCAAGATCTTTTGCAGCATCACGAAAAACAATAACGGCGTTAAATTCCTGTCCTTTACTATTCACCACAACAGATCTGCTGGCTTTAAGAACGTGAGCATTGGTAACAAGGTACCCGTGGCCATCGATCATAAAAGCAGAACCCCCGCTGATAACACTGGCACCTTCAGGGATTTTTGATTTTACATCATTCAAAATATTACCCTGTACTCGCTGGTTACGTTTAATCTCTTCTATTTTCCTGTTTAACTGTTGAATTTGCGCACTTTTTACCGGCGTATAATAAACCACAAGAGCACTTATTATAACTGCTGTAATACCAGCAATGCTGGCGGCAATGGCTACAACACGGCGGTATTTATTCCAGAAATTAATAACTCTCCCGGGAGACTTAGCCGGCTCTTCAGTATTGATAGCATCTTCAGATGAAAGATTCGCATGAGTTTCATGCAATGAATGTTTATAGTTACGGCGATCAGCATAACCTTCTATCTGGTGTAAAAACAGTTTATGTTCCACTACCATTTGATCGATCTCAGAGTTCGACTGTCGCAATTTTTCGAAATGTGCACGCTCTGCAGCAGGCATTTCGTTAGCGAGGTAACGCTCAATCGCTTCTAAGAGGGGCATATCTTCCATTATTCTCCGATATTATATTGAGCAAAAAATAATTTCTTTAATCTCATCAGGCATTTATACTTCTGGTTCTTTGCATTATCAGCGTTAGTATATCCAAACTCTTCTGCTATTTCCTGCATTCCTTTCCGGTTAATATAATAAGACTCAAGCAATCCTTTACACGGTTCTCCCAGGCTACCAAGCGCTCTTTCCATGATCATAAAATCGGCATTTCGCTTTTCATGGATCTCTATATCTTCTTCAACAGGTACAGTTTCTTCAAGGCTATGGACAGGCTGTACAAACCTCCCGGCCTGTTGTAATTTTTTGAGCCATAAACGCCGGCATACGGAATATACATAGGTTTTAATTTGACAGGTTAAGACAAACGATTCGCTTTTTGATTTTTCATACAGCGCAATCATAGCTTCCTGGAAAATATCCTTAGCATCATCGTATGAACCGTTGTTGTTCAGGATGAAAGCCAGGATCATATTAAAATTATCCTTATAAATAGTCTCGATGGCTTTCTTATCGTTGTATGCCAGTCCTTTTAATAATGCTTGTTCGTTGCTGTCGGCTTTCACAATAACATGGTTTAATACCGGTCAGGCATAAAAGTAACCCAAAAGCCTAAAAAATGTTTCGTAAAAAAA
>JAQBNK010000010.1 GCA_028288595.1 Chitinophagaceae bacterium | reverse complement strand
TATCAATGATTCTGCGATTCATACTTCAGTTGTAGCAGATAAGAAAGGTGCATTTGAAATTGATAATCTTCCTTTTGCAGTTTATAAGATCAGCTTTTCTGCTGTGGGTTATTCAACTTTTACATTAGATAGTATACAAGTAAGACCCGAACGTTATGATTTTAATTTGGGTGATATTTTATTGCACAGCCATGCAAATATTCTGGATGAAGTAATTGTGTATGCAGAAAAACCCCTGGTTGAAAACAAGGACGGCAAGATGATTTTCAATGTTGGAGAAAGCGCTTCCAGCAGCGGTTCATCCACAGCGGAGATTTTAAAAAACCTTCCATTGGTAAATAATGATCCCAATGGAAAATTGCTGTTAAAGGGAAAGGAACCAAAAATATTGATCGATGATAAGCCGGTTGAATTAAATGCGCAACAACTAACGGACCTGCTTGAGAGTATGCCCGGGGGAAGTATCGAGCGAATTGAAATAATGGTGAATCCTCCTGCGCAATATGCGACTGAAGAAGGGGGAGTGATCAATATCGTAACTAAAAAAGGAAAGATCGGCTGGACGGGGCGAGCAAATATCAGCGGTGGTACAAGAGGTGAGGGGAACGGATCTGTAAATGTTGCTTTCAGGGATAAGAAAATTTCATTTTCCGCACTGGGCAGTATCAACGTTAACCGTTTTACCGGCAGTAGTCATTCTTACCGTGAAAATTATTATAAAGATTCTACTAATTATTTCTTAACGAATAGCAATTTCATTACAAGAAATCAACGGCCCAACTTAAGATCGCAACTGGATTATGAATTGAATAAGCAAAACAGTTTAAGTTTTATTTACCAGGCTAACCTGAATTATTTCAAGAACAATACACATACGGTTTACACCAATCAAAATCGTTTAAAAGAATCTTATCGTTTAACCGACAGGGAAAATATTTCTTCTGGAAATGGTTATGCCCAAAATTTTACTGCGAGTTATTTGCACAGGGGAAAGATACCCGGCGAGATATTTCGGGCTATCCTCAATTTAAACATGGGAGATAATAATAACGATAAAGATTTTCACCAGTTTTTTTTCAATAATGTAATTATTTACAACGATTCATTGCAGCAACAACTCGTCAGCAGTCTGAATACTTCAATGTCGGGGCAACTTAGTTATGATAAGCCATTCTTCAAAAATCATTATACGTTCTCCACCGGGCTATATTATTCGAGGAATAATTATCATAATACTTTAGGAAGCGAATACCTGGATCATGCTGATAATACCTGGAAGCATAATAGTTTGCTTAGTACCGATTTCCGTTTTCACCAGGACCTGCTTACGGCGAGAGCAGGGCTTACGATAAGGCTTGATACGAACTGGCGCTTAATAGCCGGCGTACAGGTTGAATCAACAACGTTCAATTTTAATTACCTGGCAGGCAACACTGCTGATATCACTCACCAGTACTGGAACCTGCTACCCAATATTACACTTCGAAGGGACTTGGGGCGTAACAGTAATACCTCATTTGTTTACAGGAGCTCCATTCGCAGGCCAGGTATTGGCGAATTAAATCCTGCTATCGATTATTCCGACCCATATAATAATCGTTTTGGTAATCCATACCTCCTGGCTTCGCAGGCAGATAATTTTGACTGGAATGTTAGCTTAAGTAAGGGCAAATATTATATCAATACATCAATAGGATTTAACTATGTGAAAAATGTTTTCAATACGGTGAGGACATTAATCGATAATGGAAAAACGCAGGTTACCTGGCAGAATATCAGTAACCGGAAACAATATGAAGCTAGTGTCTGGGGCGGATATACATTCAGCAAAAAGCTTAGAATGAATACCAGCGTCGGCTACAGTTATAATGTTTATGGTGCGCAGGAAAAGCAATTATATAAATATCGCGATGGTGGAAATTTCAATACAACCCTGAATTACAGTTATACATTTTCTCCTCTGCTGAGTTTTGATGGAAACGCACGTTACAACAGTTTCGCAGATCCGCAGGGGCGCTCACGCAGTAATGTGAATATGAATTTCGGTGTTCAGCAAAAACTAATGAATAAAAGACTGATCGTTGCTTTCAATATTATTGATCCATTTACTAAACAGCATTACAGCAGTTATACTTATGGCAGCAATTATTATCTTGAATCAGAGAGCTCAACCAATACAAGAAATTTCAGACTGTCTGTGAGTTACCAGTTAAATCGCAACCCGGCACCCAAAGTCAAATCAACCATTCAGAAAAAAGATGTATTAAATATGCTGAAGAAGGGGAAGTAGTAGTATTCAGTATGTAGTATTTAGATTTCAGATTTCGGTATTCAGATTTCGGTTTTCACTTTCAGATTGAAGTCGCCTTGCTCATTATTCATCACTCATTACTCATTTCGCATTCATCACCGGCAGTTTTTTTGCGAGCCAGCTTTCTTTCACGGGAATTATCCATTTGTTTAATAATTCTTCTTTTGTAAGAACGGTGTTATTAAAATACAAAGTGTCTGCGTTTACAAAATTATTTTCTACTGCATAGTTCAGCTGGGAGAGGGGCAGCAACTGGATCTTTTCTTTAATGATAAATGCCAGCGTCTGCCTGTCGAACATATTTACTTTGAATTGTTCTTCAATATTTTTTATCATTCTTACAGATGTGTCTGTACTGCAACCGCTGACAGCGGTTTTGTCTTCATCAGCCATTAAAATAACAAACTGGCCAAAAAGAAGATTTGCATAACCTTTTACTGGAGCGCCATGTGCATTCCAGGATGAAAGAAAGTCTTCTAAAATGGTTTCTATTTCAAAAGCCTCGCCCATAGTAAAAAGCCGGCTCGACTGGTAAACCCAAACTCTCGATTGAGCAGGAAAATCTTCAGGAATATATTTTTGTATATTAAGATCCATTAACTAAAATTTGAACAGCAAAGTTAAGTTATTCCATACTGGCAGCGATGATCTCGGCAACATCCATCACTCTTACATCCGCTTCTTTTTCGGCATTTTTAACACCATCGGTCAGCATGGTATTACAGAAGGGACAGGCAGAAGCAATGATAGAAGCACCTGTTGCGATCGCTTCTTCAGTGCGTTCGGTATTAATTCTTTTATCGCCTGGTTCATCTTCCTTAAACATCTGAGCGCCACCCGCCCCGCAGCATAAACCGTTTGATCTGCACCTTTTCATTTCCACCAGGTCTGCATCTAAAATCTCCAGCACTTTTCTTGGTGCTTCATAAATATTATTAGACCTGCCGAGGTAGCAGCTATCATGATAAGTAATTCTTTTTCCTTTAAAGCTGTTACTGTCTGTTAATTTAATTTTTCCATCATCGATCAGTTGTTGTAAGAAAGTGGTGTGATGGATCACTTCATAATTGCCGCCAAGTTCCGGGTATTCATTTTTTAAAATATTAAAACAATGCGGGCAGGCGGTCACTATTTTTTTTATCTCATAATTATTCAGCAATTGAATATTGTTATAAGCCATCATCTGAAAAAGGAATTCATTGCCTGCTCTTCTTGCAGGGTCTCCGGTACACATTTCTTCCTTTCCAAGAATGGCAAATTTGATTTCAAGCTTATTTAAAATTGTGGCGAAAGCCTTAGTGATCTTTTGCGCTCTCAGGTCATAACTTCCTGCGCAACCAACCCAGAATAATACTTCAGGTTGCTCGCCATTCAATTTCATTTCAGCTATAGTAGGAATATTCATGGCGTTGTTTATGTTTTCAAAGTAATTGAATTTCCGCTGTTCGTCAAAGCAATCAGATAGTTTATCGTATTTAAAAGATTATAAGCCGCTAACACTTATTTTTGCCGCATTAAACGCTGACTATATTGAAACGCTTCTTCCAACGACTCTACAAATGGGAATTATGGCCATTCTACCTGATATATGCACCACTGGGTTTTGTCTGGGTTTATTATGCGATCAAAGCACGGGCATTCTGGTTTTTTTCTCCTGTAAATCCTACACTTGAATTTTCGGGGTTTGAAGGTGAAAGCAAAAGAGAAATGTATGAACAACTTCCACAGGAACTGTTTCCTAAAACAGCTTATGTTCCAGTTTCCATCAGTGCAGACGAAGTAATTGCGATTGCCGATGAAAATGAGTTTGCTTACCCGCTTGCAGTAAAACCAGATATCGGTATGCAGGGTTTGATGTTCCGCAAAATTGAAGACAAGGCAGCATTACTCCGTTATCATGAGCATTGCCCGGTAGATTATGTGATACAGGACCTGGTTGATCTACCAATTGAATACAGCGTATTTCATATCCGTTATCCGGGTGAAGAAAAAGGAATGGTCACGGGTTTTATTGAGAAGGTTTACCTGCAAGTTAAAGGCGATGGAAGATCAACATTAAGACAGCTTATAGAAGCCAACCCAAAGGCTAGTTTCCGGATGGATGAAATGATAAAAAGGCACGGCGAAAAATTTGACGATGTTATACCTGCTGGTCAGCCATATTATTTAAGCATAGCGGGGAATCACAACCGGGGTGCACGTTTTATTAACCTGCATAATGAAATAGATGAGAAGCTCTGCCATGTTTTTGATGATATCAGTAAAAAAGCAGGCTCGTTTTACTATGGCCGTTACGATCTTAAATGCACTTCTCTGGAAGACCTTAAAGACGGCAGGAATATTTCTATACTGGAATATAATGGAGCCGGTGCAGAACCGAATCATATTTACGATTGCAATATGAGTTACTGGAACGCATTAAAAGTGATTGCTGTTCACTGGAAGCATATGTACATGATCGGGAAGATCAATAACAGAAAAGGTGTACGGTACTGGGGCTTTTTTGAAGGAAGAAATTATCTCGCCAGGGCTGGTGCTTTTTTCACTGTACTCAGTAAATATGATCTCTCTTATTAGCGGCTTTATTGATTTCCTGGTTATCATTGCAATTCAGTTTTATTTATGGCCGTTATTACCATTTCCTTTTTAGGTTTACTGATCAGTTTCCTTGGACAATTACCTCTTGGAAATATGAATATATCTTCTACCCAGTTAGCTGTGCAGGAAGGTTACAGGCAGGCCTGGAAATTTGCGCTGGGAATTGTACTGATAGAATTAATCTACTTACGCTTTGCACTTACAGGAATGGACTGGATCGTTAAGCACAAGCTTTTATTCGTTGTGATGGGATGGCTGACGGTAGTGCTGTTTCTTTCGCTTGGTATAGCGAGTTTTATTTCCGCCCGTGTAGAAAAAGAAACAAACAAAGGGTTAATTCTTCAATCTAAACTAAACCGTTTTTGGCTGGGAGTTACCATGAGTGCGGTTAACCCTGTTCAAATCCCTTTTTGGTTTATCTGGTCGTCTTACCTGATCGAACATAAAATATTACATCCTGTAGAATGGGAGTATAATACTTTCACGATCGGCGCCGGCCTGGGGACATTGCTGGGAGAAGCGTTATACATACACGGGGGAAAATGGCTGATACATAAACTGAAAGCCAGTAATAAGATCATCAATTATATAATGGCAGGAATTTTTGTCTTGACAGCATTAATACAACTGTATAAAATGATCTATAACCCGTGGACAGGGAAGTAAATACAACTGCCAACTAACTCTCTGTCCATTTATCTCTTTCATCGGGAGATAATTTCCACGGTGCAAAATTATTTTCAATGTTACCGAACATGCCGGTCCATTCTGCAGGTGCACTGCTTTCTTCCATCACCAGGTAACGTCTTAACTGCATGATAATATTTAAAGGGTCTATACCCACAGGACATTCCTGAACGCAGGCCTGGCAAGTTGTACAGGCTCTTAGTTCTTCTTCTGTAATGTAATCTCTGAGCAATACTTTTCCATCATCTTTAAATTCTTTGTTTTGATCGATGTTGCGCCCAACGGCTTCGGCACGGTCCCTTGTATCCATCATTATTTTTCTCGGGCTCAACTTTTTACCCGTGATGTTAGCAGGGCATGCAGCCGTGCATCTTCCGCATTCTGTACAACTATAAGCATCTAGCAGGTTGCGCCAGCTCAGATCAAAAACATCTTTAGCGCCAAATCGTTTGGGTGCAGCAGCAGGGTCATTTACAGGAGCCAGTTCAGGCTGCATAGAATATAAAACCTCGTTTTGAATATCGGGCATGTTAGGGATCTTTCCCTGCGGTTTTAACCGTATATAATACGCATTTGGAAAAGCAAGAATAATGTGAAGGTGTTTTGAATAGGGCAGGTAATTTAAAAAAGTAAAGATGCCAACGATGTGAAGCCACCAGCAGGTTCTTTCTATTGCGATAAGGGTTTGTGATGAAAAATTTTGAAAAGCCGGAGCGAACATCCCGGAGAAAATAAAATTACCTGTGTCGTGGTATCCGTTATAACCCTGTAATTGCAGCGCCCGGTCTGCAGTGTTCATGGTGAGAAAAAGGGTCATTAAAATAATTTCGGTAATAAGAATATAATTGGCATCGCTTCGGGGCCAGCCATCCAGTTCCCGCTTCATAAAACGTTTTACTTTTATTCCGTTTCTTCTTACTAAAAAACAAATACATGCTGTTAAAACAAGAACAGCAAGCACTTCAAAAGAGTTCAGTAGCCAGCTGTATGTATGACCCATAAAACCGGAAAAAATGCGATGCTTTCCAAGAAGACCATCCAGTGCAATTTCGAGTACCTCAATATTGATGATGATAAAGCCTGCATAAATAACAAAGTGCATTATTGCAACCAGCGGGTACCTGAACATCTTTTTTTGGCCCAGGGCAAGAAGCAAAACGTTTCTCCACCTTGTGGATGGATGATCCGAAAGATCTTCATCCTGTCCCAGTAGAATATTTCGTTTTATACGACTGATTTTTTTTATGAACAGTCCTGTTGCTATTAACACTACGAGGATAAAAGCTACCTGCTGAATAATATGCATAAGGCTATCTTGTAGCGCTAAGATAAACCGTTTTAAGAGTTAAGTTCAATTGGGTAAATAACGGATTTGTAATATTTTGGTGCTAATATTATCCCATGGCAGATAAAAAGATGTTATTCAATAAAGAAGTGGCGGAGAAAAAATTGCACAGGATGTCTCTTGAGATCGCCGAGCAGTTAACCGGTGATCAGTCGCCACTTGTAATATTGGGGATAGAAAAAAATGGGGTGGTAATCGCTAAAAAGATCGCGTCGTTTCTTCAGCCTTATTTAAAAATGCCCGCCCGCCTTGCCAATATCAGTCTTAATAAACAAAAGCCCGGAGAAGTAAAGATTAATGCTGATATAGATTTCAACGGCGTGAACATTATTATCACTGACGATGTTACAAATAGCGGGCGAACATTACTCTACGCCTGCAAACCGCTGCTCTCATATCATCCTAAATCTATCCGCACACTTGTACTGGTAGAAAGAATGCACAGGCATTTCAGCATGAGGCCCGATTTTGTTGGTTTGTCTGTTGCAACAACTCTACAGGATCATATACAGGTAGAAGTGGAGGAAGAAGATATTAGTGGCGCTTACCTTTTGTAATTAAAAATGCAACCAGTTCACATGAAATTTATAATGTGAAAACTCAAGCGAGGGAGTGGGGAACTTAAAGCTGTTCAACGCAAAGAAAACCGTTCTTAAAACTTTACTTTTCGTTTTGATTTTTGTAAGATCAATATCCGGCGCCAAATAATACTGGCCGTATCTTTTTATGTCGCGCCTGTCATGTGTCAGCCCATTTTTATCGGTCCAGATATTTACTCTTCCGCCAAACATATCATCTCCGCCATACCCCATAGAAAGGTTAAGCCAGGCAGGCAGATTTAAAGAAGGAAAGAAGGATTTTACATTCGCACTCAGCCAATACGTCTGCCCGTTATAATCTTTAAGCATGCGTTCTAAAAAACCGGTACCATAAATTTCATCTGCCCTCTGGTTTAACTCAGAAGGGCCATATGTTTTCCTGTGAAATGAAAATTTATATAATACCCGTTGTTCTTTCCACGCAAGCTGCTGACTTACGAGCATTCCGCTGCCTAATACATTGGCAGCAATATCGCCCCAGCTCCATCCCCATTGCGCAGAAAAGCCGTCTAATGTCTCGATAATAGTTTGATATGCCACACCGCTAAGCCCGCCGGCCCATGCCGCCTGTTTATCCGTTACACCAGTTGATCTCCATAAGGCCATACTGATCCTGCTTTCCATATAAGCGCTGTACATATGGCCTGCTTTATCCATTTGCAGCCATTCTTTATTATCATTAAAAAAATGAAAATGGGTTTGAGGATATTTTTTATACCATGTGGAATACAGGGAAACAAGAGAACCGCCATAACCTATAAGATTTGCTGCTGCTACAATGCGGATACGTTTTTCATTGATATGGGATACCGGTTCAACCAGCCTGATTCCTATTAAAGAATCAGCAGTAAATGATGCGGTATCATTTTTAGCGTGGAGAGAATCCTGGGAAGCCGCGATAAAACATTGGAAGATCAGAACACAACCTGCAAATAACATCCGCTTCATGTTCCAAACATACGGATGGAAACTGAATTTAGATTGCCAGCCTTTAAAATGCTTAATTCATTAATTTGCCTGTTGTTTCCTTTTATACAAAGTTCAAATTCTAAATAATCACATATGGATAATGCGATCCTGGAAAAAGTAAATGTATGGCTGAATGGTAATTATGATAATGATACCAAAGAAGCTATCAGGAAAATTCAGCACGAAAATAATGAAGAACTGGCAGAGTCATTTTACCGTAATCTTGAATTTGGAACCGGGGGTCTCCGCGGCATTATGGGCGTTGGCACCAATCGCATGAATAAATACACGGTAGGAATGGCCACGCAGGGTTTTGCCAATTATCTTAAAAAAACTTATGGCGACACGGAAGTGAAAGTAGTTATAGGCCATGACTGCCGAAACAACAGCCGTTTTTTTGCAGAGACTGTTGCCAATGTTTTCGGTGCTAACGGAATTAAAGTTTATTTATTTGAAGCGCTACGACCAACACCGGAACTATCATTTGCCATACGTTATTATAATGCACAGGGAGGCGTGGTTTGCACGGCTTCGCATAATCCTAAAGAATACAATGGTTATAAAGCTTACTGGAATGATGGCGGGCAATTAGTTCCTCCACACGATAAGAATGTAATTAAGGAAGTTGAACTGATCGGTAGTCCTGAAGAAGTTAAATGGACTGGCGGAGAAGCTAACATCACCCTGATTGGAAAAGATATGGATGATGCTTATATGCAAATGGTAAAAGGGTTAAGCATTTTTCCTGAAGTGATTGCTAAACAGCATGATCTTAAAATTGTTTACACGCCTATACATGGTACAGGCATCACGCTAGTCCCTGAAGTGTTGAAAAGATTCGGTTTTACAAATGTTCATATAGTAGAGGAACAGGCCGTACCTGATGGAAATTTTCCTACCGTTATTTATCCTAACCCGGAAGAAAGCGAGGCGATGAGCATGGGTATGAAAAAAGCAAAAGATTTAGATGCTGATATTTTGCTTGGCACCGATCCCGACAGCGACCGCGTAGGTATCGCAGTGAAGAATAAAAATGGAGAATGGGTTTTGATGAACGGAAATCAAACCGCAGTTCTTGCTTTTGCATATATGATAGAAGCACGGAAGGAGAGAGGGATCGCTACGCCCCGCGATATGGTGATTAAAACAATTGTTACTACAGAAATGATCAATAATATAGCAAGGGAAAACGGTGTGCCTTGTTATGATGTTCTTACTGGTTTTAAATGGATCGCCGAGCTGATAAAAGAAAAAGAGGAAAATGAAAATTATATTATTGGAGGAGAAGAAAGTTTTGGATTGATGATAGGAAATAAGATCCGCGATAAAGATGCCGTCTCCGCGGTTGCTTTATTATGCGAGATGGCTGCTTATCAAAAAGATCACGGCCGCACTTTATATGATAAGCTGATAGATCTCTATGTGCAGTATGGATTTTATCTTGAAAATCTTATTAGCATAACTAAAAAAGGAATGCGGGGTCAGGAAGAAATAGCAGAAATGATGGAAGGCTACAGGAAAAATCCACCCTCAGCAATTAATGGAGTTGCAGTTGAGCAATTACTCGATTACCAGTTGCAGGCCGGTAAGAATTTAAAAACAGGTAACGAATGGAAAATTGATCTGCCTAAAAGTAATGTGCTGCAATTTGTTCTTGAAGATGGAAGTAAAATATCGGCGAGACCCAGCGGTACAGAACCTAAGATCAAATTTTATTTTAGTGTAAATACAACGCTTGAAAATAAAAACGGGTTCGATCAAAAATTAATTGAGCTGCAGCAAAAAATACAGGGAATTATAAAAGGATTGAACCTGAACTAATTGAAACGTTGTTCTTATTTTATTTAAATCAGCCAGATTAGTTATTGTAATTTCGGAGAACCTATTTGTGCGGGGAAGCACTATTTATTTTGATTCATGAGAAATTACGAAGACACATACCAGCACAAAGGATTGCGAAAGAACCTGGTTGAAGTGCTAAAACAAAAAGGAATTACTGATAATAAAGTGCTGGATGCAGTTAATGCCATACCCAGGCATTATTTTTTAGATTCTGCTTTTGATAAGATCGCATACGAGGACAGGGCCTTTCCCATAGATGAAGGACAAACCATTTCGCAGCCTTATACAGTTGCCTATCAAACTCAACTACTTCAGCCAAAAAGAACTGACAAGGTTTTAGAGATCGGAACCGGTAGTGTTTACCAGGCTTGTGTACTGGCTGAAATTGGTTGCCGTGTATATACTATTGAAAGACAGAAGAAACTTTTTGAAAAGAACAAATCGTTTTTCTTCAAACAAAAATATCCGAACATTAAATTTTTTTATGGTGATGGCTTCGAAGGATTAACTGCCTATGCGCCTTTCGATAAAATAATTATTACCGCAGCAGCGCCTTTTATTCCGCCAAGATTAGTTGACCAGTTAAAGTCGGGAGGTTTAATGATCATTCCGCTTGATGAGGGGGAGAGCCAGCGAATGCTTAGAATAACTAAACAAGATAATGGGGGATATACAGAAGAATACTTCGATTATTTTTCTTTTGTACCCATGTTGCACGGAAAAAATAATTAATCCAAATAATTGTAATAAAAAAAGAGCCATCATAATTGATGGCTCTTTTTTATATTTCATTTTCAAATTAGAAACTGGTGCCCGGCATGTCCTGTCCACCTTGTTCTGTTTTGTTATTCTTTCTTTTAAACAAAGTGGCATCGAATTTACCGAATCGATAGCTAAAGTTCAGTCGAACAATTTGCGGATCTCTTCTTCTTTCACTTTCCTGTGTGTAATAAGGAGTAACAGTATAAGTGCTGAACTTTTGTGTTTTGAAAACATCATTCACACTTAAAGTAAGCGAACCTGTATTACCCCCCTTCCATGTCCAGTCTTTACGGAAAGCCAGATCGAAACCATAACGTGGGTTTATATATCCCTGCGTAGTACCTGCATTACCGCCGCCGAAGAACATACCACCACCGCCTCCGCCACCACCGCCGCGACGTCCATCACCACCGCCGCTTTGCGGTAATACAGTCTTAGCCTGGTAATCGCCTGAGAACTGGATAGAATAGTTTTTCGGTAGTTTAAAGTTATTGTTCATTTTCACGAACCAGCTAACACGCTGATTGGTTAAGCCTGATTGAATATTACTACCGTTGATCTTCGAGTTATATAAATTCAGGTTTATCGTGTTGTCCCAGAATTTTGTAACCGCTATACGGTTGGTTAATTCAAGTCCGTACGTTGTGCTACTGTTGGCATTCTGGAACGTACTGAAGAATGTTGAGTCGCCTGTTTTTAATGGATTAGACGCCCTGTAAGTATAGCGGGTAATAAGATCGGTGTTGTATTTATAATACGCACTCAATAAAAAGTTAGAACCTCTTTTATAATTATTGTTATAGGATACTTCAAAAGAGTTAGTGAATTCTGGTCTTAAACCCGGGTTACCGACACTTAAGTTTTGAGGATCGGAATAATCAATGAACGGAATTAACTGGAAAAAGTTAGGCCTGTTAATTCTGCGTGTATAGTTAACCTGCATATCTTGTTTATCGTCGATCTTATAAGTAGAAAAAATACTCGGAAATAAGCTAAGCGGGTATTTAACATTGAAGGATGAATCTTTACCACCAATTGTTTTTGAAAGCTGGGTTCCGTTATAGTTCGAACTTTCTGCACGCAATCCGGTTTGCAGGCTCCATTTATTTACTTTAAAGCTGTAAGTAACATATGCGGCATACACTTTATCTGTATACTTATAATGACTGCTTGCGCTTGTATTGAAGAGGTAGCCATTACCGGTAGAATCATAATAGTTATTGCTTGTATTGTCGAAATCGCGGATAGCAGCTCTTACACCCGCTTCCAGCTTGGTAAAGTCAGTAACAGGATTTTCGTAATCTGCCTGGATCGTAAAGAATTTATTCGTACCGTTCCCCAGGATATTTTGTAACACCGGGTGATATTTTGTTCCACCCTTATTATCAATAAACTTATTGGTATAGACAGCATTATTGTCGTTAGAGCTTGAATTGTAATTCAGATCAGCGGTGATATCGTGGCCGTTCTTTGCAAAATTGTGCCTGAAGCTTAATTGCGATCCGAAGTTTTTAAAGACACCCAATGAATGAGCATAACGGTTCAGTTCTGTTACCAGGCTATCCTGTTTTGAATTTGTATTTACGCTGGTATCTAAGATCTGGTAGTTATCACTTTTAAACTGTCCCCTGTTATAATTTGCAGCGACAGAAATTGTATTCCTGTTATCGATAAAATAATCAAGTCCTGCCCTGAAAAAACCGAAATAACCATCGTTGATGGTGCTATCCCTTTGATAGGTGTGGCTCACAGCCGGTATAAGATTATGACGGTCCGTAATGCCTGTGCCTTTTGATAAACGCTGGTTATAATTTCCGCTTAATGAAATATTAATTTTATTCTGGCGAAGATTTAAGTCACCACCCAGATTCACTTTCGCTCTTGAATCCAAGCCGGCTCTTATGCCACCATTGTAACCCGTCTTTTTATTTTTCTTTAAAACGATATTCAAAATTCCTGCGTTACCACCGGAAGCATCAAATTTTGCAGATGGATTGCTGATGAGTTCAACTTTATCAATTATATCTGCCGGAATTTGATCCATGGTTAAAGTAGTGGGGCGGCCATCGATGAAAAGTTGCGGTGTCGCATTCCTCATCGTTACATTACCATCGATATCAACATTAAGAGAAGGAATTTGTTTCATCACTTCTGTTGCTGTCTGACCAGTACTGACCAGGTTTTTATCAACCGTAAATATTTTCCTGTCAACCCCAAGCTGCAGCATAGCAGTAGTGGCGGTAACTGTTACATTACCTAATGAAGCATCGTTTGAACTAAGTTTAATATTACCGAGATCCTTATCAACCATGCTTAACATTTGGGCCATACGATCCTGCCCGGGAGCGGTTTCACCAGACGGACGTTTAAGATCGAATGATACTTTTTGTTCGTAATCTTTATAGCCGATAATGGTAATGCGTAAGGTCTGGCTTCCCATCACTGGTAAATTCTCCAGGCTGAAATCGCCGTTAGGTTGACTAAGTACTGTTGCCAGAATTACTTCTCTTGATTTTTTTGTTGCAGTATCAAAACGGGTACCTCTTAGCTGAACTGTAGCAGCTTCAATGCCTCTTCCTGTTTTGTCATCTACGATCTTTCCGTAAAAATGACCAGCATTCATGTTTTGGTTATTGCCGCCTGGCGATCTGCCTGCACCTCCTGGAACTTGTGCGATACTTGCTGAAGCAATGAATAGAAGACCGGCGAATAAAAACTTTATCATAAGTAATTTTAAAATTGACTGCAAAATTGCCGGGTTTAACTCCAGGAATTTGCTAAAAAGGATGAATGACTGATTTTTTGCGACATTTTCGTTAATCAGCCAGCTGTTAATTAGTTAGAAGTGTAATAATAACTTGGATAATACCAATAATAAAGCCAAGGACACCGCCAAGTATTTCCACGAATCTGAATTCTGATGACATGATCTGGTTAAGTATATTTTCCAATTTATCTGATGAGAAAGCAGTTACTTTTTGAGTTACGATCTTTTCAAGATCCAGGTCTCCCTTAAGATTATGCATATAACTGTTCATGATCACCGGGAATAATTGCTCCAGTTCTGCAAGGAAAACCTGTTTTAACTGGTCGATCATTTTTTCGCCAACAAACATGCTGATAACCGGCATACTGTCTTTCAATTTTACTCTTAAGAAATGATCGAGGTGCTGGTCGATAAGCGGTAGAACCCTTGAGATATTCCCGGGACTGGTTATTTTGTTTTCTATATCAGAAAAGGAGAGTAGCTCTTCGCTTACCAGTTTGCCTAGTTTTTCAGCGAACAATTTTTGTCTCTTGGGGAAGATGCCATGAAAAGTAATTCCCAAAACTTTTACAGGTTCTTTTGGGTGAAACAACATCTTTATCGCTATCCAGTTAGTGAACCACCCAATGAATGCGGAGATTAGCGGGATGAGAATAAGCCAATAATTCATAAGGTTCATTTAAAAGAAAAACCTTGCAACTGGAACAGTTTACAAGGTTTTGGAAGGGAGGATGAGGGGTCTCGAACCCCCGGCCTTCAGTGCCACAAACTGACGCTCTAACCAACTGAGCTACAACCTCCGTTTTCCCACTTGGGGCTGCAAAAATAACGATAACAAATTCAAAATTCAAAGTAAAAATTCAAAACTGCTTCACGTTTATGCGTTTTCTTTTTGACTTTTTACTTTTGAATTTGACTCCTGGTTTGCTCCTTCCTTAGATGCCGCTGAAGAGTGCGATCGCCCCTTTAATGCCAGAGGCAAAAATGCTCAATTCTAATACTGAGGCTGGTAACCAAATCTTTAAGACTTCAAAAAGTTGTTAATTGGCGAAACGGTATTATTATTGAGAATCATTAACTGGTATATTTGGATAACATGTTTCAAAAAATTTTTCAGTTTATGATCAGGCGCAAATGGTTGACTTTAAGTCTAGCAATAACTTTCGGTTTATTTTTCTGGGCATTCACATCAAAAAGTAATGACGGCCCTATTACCACCAGGCAGCAACAGCTTTTAACAACGGTGGGTTTAATTTTACAACAGCGGCATTTTAGCCCGAAGTCCTTCAACGATGCTTTTTCCAAAGAGATCTTTCGAAAATTTATAGCAGATCTGGATGCGGATAAAAACATATTTCTTCAAAGCGATATTAACCAGCTAAAAAAATATGAAACGACCCTTGATGATGAGATACAGGGATCACCAATCCAATTTTTTCCGGCTGCCAATACAATCTATACAACCCGGATACAGGAAGTAATTAATGACTACAGGTCTATACTTGGTCAACCCTTCGATTTTAATATTGAAGAGAGTGTGGTATTGGGTGGAGATAAAACCAATTTTCCGGCGACAGCTTCAGACCGAAAAGAAAAATGGAGAAAATATTTAAAATTCAGCGTCCTTGAAACCTACGCAGACCTGCAGGATGAAAGAGATAAATCGAAAATTGATTCTGTTAAGTCTAAGACGAATGCTGACTTAGAAAAACAAGCAAGAACAAGGATACTTACAAGAATGGATAAAGTTTTTAATCGTTTAAGAACTACGGTGGATGATAATGAAAGGTTCAATATGTATGTGAATACAATTGCTGAGACAATGGATCCGCATACAAATTATCTTGCCCCGATCGACAAACGTGCTTTTGATGAACAGATGAGTAATCGTTTTTACGGTATCGGAGCCCAACTCGGCGAAGAGGATGGGAAAATAAAAATAGTAAGTCTTGTAACTGGCGGTCCCGCATGGAAAAGTGGCCAGATTGCCGTGAACGATTATATTATAAAAGTAGGACAGGGCAGCCAGGAAGGAGTTGATATTTCTGGTTATGAAGTTACCGATGCAGTTAAGCTGATAAGGGGAAACAAAAATTCTGAAGTGAGGCTTACGATAAAAAAATCTGATGGAACAACGAAAGTCGTGTCACTTGTTAGAGAGGAAATTAAACAGGATGAAGCCGCCGCGAGAAGTGTTATAGTAAATCAGGCAAACGGAAAAAAAATAGGCTACATTAATCTTCCTGAATTTTATGCGGATTTTGAAAACCCTGAAGGTGCACGCAGTTCTGTTGATATTGCAAATGAATTAGTGAAACTGAAAGCAGAAAATGTAGATGGTATTGTTCTCGACTTAAGAAATAATGGTGGTGGATCTTTATATGAAGTTGTACAAATGGTTGGATTATTTATCCCTGATGGGCCTGTGGTGCAGGTAAAAGATAAAGATGGCCAGCCGTCTATATTAAAAGATAATGACAAAAATGTTTTGTATGACGGGCCTCTTGCTGTTATGGTTAACGAATTCAGCGCATCTGCATCAGAAATATTTGCAGCAGCGATCCAGGATTATAACCGCGGAATTATAATAGGAAGTACGTCAACTTATGGAAAGGGAACTGTTCAGCGGAACATTCCATTTGGTAAACCTGTAGACGTTGCTAATGGTCTGACAGAATTTGGCGCCCTTAAAATCACGCAGCAAAAGTTTTACAGGATAAACGGAGGCTCTACCCAGTTAAGGGGAGTGACACCGGATATCATCGTCCCCGATACTTATGAATACCTGAAGTTTCGCGAAAAAGATAATGAGGATGCATTGGCGTGGGATGAAATACAAAAAGCAAATTATCAACCCTGGACATCCGAAAACAATTTGAATGCCATAAAAAGACAAGGCCAACAGGAAGTGAACAGCAATTCTGTTTTTCAAACTATCAGAGCCAATACTGCGTTTCTTGATAAGCGCAATTCAAATAAAACATACAGTTTAAATCTTAATAAATACCGGCAGGAAGAAAAACAGATGCAAAGTTTGAATAAACAAAATGACAGCATCGTAAAATTAAGACAGCCTCTAGATGCGCATTATATGGAGGTGGATAAAGCCAAATTCGAAGCTGCTGGCGGTGATAAAGCTAAGGCATCACGTTATGCCCAATGGTTAACTGCAGTAAAATCTGATTTATATATTGACGAAGCGGCGAGGATTGTAAGCGAAATGTTAGCATCAAAAAATAATCTTGCAAAAAAAATAAATTAATTTGCAGGTTGAGTTTGTTGAAGAGTAATATATAAACCCTTGAATAATGAACACGGTTGCAGCGAAGAAATGGTATGTATTATATACAAAGCCCAGATGGGAGAAAAAAATAGATCAGCGGTTGCAAAACAAAGGGATAGAAAGCTGGTGCCCAACCCAAAAAGTAGAAAGACAATGGAGTGACCGGAAAAAAGTTATTGAAGATCCTCTTTTTAAATCATACGTTTTTGTTCATATAGCCGAAAATGAAAAATTAGCTGTTCTTCAAACGGAAGGTGTTCTTAATTTCATTCATCATGTTGGTAAGCCGGCAGTGGTAAGAGACGAGGAAGTAAATTTAATTAAGTCCTACCTGTTGCAGAAAGATGTGCTGATCAATGTTCAATCTGCTTCCTCCTTTGAGGCTGAGACAAAAATAAAAGTCACGAAGGGAGTATTTATGAATCAAACAGGAACCGTTCTTAAAAACCAAGGCCGTAAAAAAGTATTTGTGAGCTTAGAAAGCATAGGACAAGTAATGATCGTAGAATTTCCCGCTGAATATCTTGAGCCTTTTAACGAGAATAAGAAGTATTGATTCTTTATTTTTTTTTATTACTCTAATTCTTAGCACTAAAAAAAGAAGACGCAAAGTATGATTTGCGTCTTTCTTTTTTAATTCGTATAAAAGTTAAACATTAAATCTGAAGTGCATAATATCTCCGTCTTCAACCAGGTAATCTTTACCCTGCACACTTAATTTACCAGCATCACGACAGGCAGCTTCTGATTTATAATGAATGAAATCTTTGTATTTAATGACTTCCGCCCGGATAAATCCTTTTTCGAAATCTGTGTGAATAACGCCTGCGGCCTGTGGTGCCAGCATGCCACGTGTAATGGTCCATGCTCTTACTTCCTGTACACCTGCCGTAAAATAAGTGATGAGACTAAGTAATTTATAAGTCGATTTAATAAGCCTGGCTGCACCGCTCTCATGCAGTCCCATGTCTTCTAAAAACAACTGACGATCCTCAAAGCTTTCCATTACAGCAATTTCGCTTTCTATCGCAGCGCTTATATAAAGGATTTCAGCTTTTTCAGCTTTTACGGATTCTTCCAGTGCTTTGGTATGCTCGTTTCCTTCAATTACAGACTTTTCATCAACATTACATACATAGATAACAGGTTTAATGGTAAGGAGAAAAATATCGTAAAGATGTTTTTCCTTTTCTTCAGGCGAGATATTAAATGCTCTTGCGTTTTTGCCCTGCTCCAGATGCTGTTTCATTTGTTGCAGAATTTCAAGTCCGTGCAACGCTTCTTTATCTCCACCGGTCCGGGCTTGTTTTTCTACACGATTGATTTTTTTATCGATGCTCTCCAGGTCCTTTAATTGCAGCTCAGTATCGATGATTTCTTTATCCCTCACAGGATTTACATTTCCATCAACATGAATTACATTATCATCTTCAAAACAACGGAGTACATGAATAATAGCATCGGTGCTCCTGATATTTCCAAGGAACTGGTTGCCTAATCCTTCTCCTTTACTTGCACCTTTTACGAGGCCAGCGATATCAACTATCTCAACAGTAGTTGGAACTACTTTTTGCGGGTTCACCAATTTTTCCAGTTCAATCAGTCGTTCGTCGGGTACTGTAATAACACCAATGTTTGGTTCGATCGTACAGAAGGGAAAATTAGCCGCTTGTGCCTTTGCATTGCTAAGAGCATTAAATAAAGTAGACTTCCCAACATTCGGCAATCCCACTATTCCTGCTTGTAGAGCCATAAAATTTATAAATTAAAGTCAAAAGTCAAAATCCTAAATCGGCGGCAAAAGTACAGATTTACAATTGCAGGATAAATGAATTATTTTTAAAGTTAAACCTACATATATGGCTTTAAGCAGGATATGGTCAGCTTTTATCATCATTGCCATTGCAATTGCTGCTTTTAAATCTTTTACTACCGATGATAAAATATTTACCCGCATGGTGACGGGTAAAGCTGATGAACCTTATGATTCTGTTTATTATGCAATGACGGGATCGGTTGGGAAAGCCGGAATGGTTTCCAGCGACGCTTTTGCTAAATATATTAATGCCTATGGATACGCACCGGCAGATTCGCTTCATCCTGCTACTGTAATAATTACTGGCAATGAGAACGATGACTCTGTTAAGACATGGAAAAGAGTTAATCCTAAACTGCAGGTATATACATATCAAACCATTCAAAAAAAACTGGTTAAGAAAGCGGATGGCATTATAGAAACTTGTAAAAGTGCGGTGAATATTAGTATAGGACTTATCGGTATCATGGCACTTTTCATGGGTTTTATGAGTATTGCAGAGAGAGCAGGAGGTATCAGGTTACTTTCCAGGATCATAGGACCTTTTTTTTCAAAATTGTTCCCGGATATTCCCAGGGGCCATCCGGCAATGGGACATATGGTAATGAATTTTTCTGCGAATCTTTTAGGGCTGGATAATGCTGCGACTCCATTTGGGATAAAAGCTATGGAAAGTTTACAAGAGCTAAATCCAAATAAAGCAGTCGCATCAAATTCGCAGATAATGTTTCTATGCCTGCACGCAGCGGGCCTCACCCTTATCCCTGTAAGTATTATAGCTGTTAGAGCATCACTAAAGGCACAAAACCCCACAGACATTTTTATTCCTTGCATGATCGCGACATTTGTCGCAACGATGGCTGCTATGATTATTGTTGCCTTCAAGCAGAAAATAAATATTTTTCAACCGATGATTTTAGCCTGGACAGGGGGGCTGTCTGTTATAATCGCCTTACTTGTTTTATATCTAACTACCCTCAATTCTGAGAGTGTACAAACATTTTCAACATTATTAAGTAATGGATTGATACTGGTAATTTTCCTGGTAATTGTTATAGGAGCACTCTATAAAAGAATTGATGTTTTCGATGCATTTATTGAAGGTGCAAAAGGGGGTTTTGAAACAGCGGTAAGAATTATCCCATACCTGGTTGGAATGCTGGTTGCAATTAGTTTACTAAGGACCAGTGGCACTTTTGATATTATCATATCCGGAATGAAGACGCTGTTTGCGGCATTGGGAACTGATACAAGATTCGTAGATGGCTTACCAACAGCTTTGATCAAACCCCTAAGCGGGGGCGGTGCAAGAGGAATGATGATCGATTCGATGAAAACATTTGGTCCTGATTCTTTTGTGGGAAGACTTGCCTGTATTTTACAAGGTTCTTCGGACACAACATTTTATGTGATCGCTATTTATTTTGGAGCTGTAAATATTAAGGATACGAGATATGCAGTGGGTGCAATGTTACTGGCGGATTTGGTAGGAATTATTACATCGATATTCCTTTGCTACATGTTTTTTGGTGATATGCTTAAATAAAAAAAGCTGCTCCGGATTTGGAGCAGCTTTTTATTTAAAATTATTATTGTTCCTGCGAATACTATTTGGTCAGGTAGCCATAATACTCATCATCTGTAGCACAATCCCACCATATAGGCATACTCCATATACTTAAATCTCCGGCGTGGTGATTTAAATTCAGTGTATGTATCGAGTTGTATTGTATCTCATAAACAGGAGGTAACGCCCAACGACGTATCCAATATCTTGGATCTGCTGGCGTGCCACCAATTAACTGAGCCTGACCAGTGAACAATGGCCCTCTTTGATAACCCGGATAGATAACGCCGAAACTTCCAACATTACCAGCACTGAAATTGAACCTGCGCATGTCGTTCCAGTTTTCAATACTGCAACCCATAGCAATATATTTTTGCAGCATAATGTCCTGCATCGTTACGGTACCTTGAGCCACCGCATTGCTTGCTAAATAGGTATTTATAGCAGTTTGATCCATTGGAGCCATATCAGGATTAGTAGCGGCATAACCACTGCTCTTCCATTGAGTGAGTTTAGCCTGCATCATATCCAAATGAGCCTGTATGCCCGCCCTGTAAGCTGTGTAGGCATTGCCAATTTCATTCTTTCTCATGTAGACTTCAGCCTTGATAAAGCACATCTCATGATAGGTTAGAATCTCCTGATCAGAAACTGGTCTTACCTGGAAAGATCCTGTTGATCCCACAACACCAGCGGTATAAGCCGCAGCTGATGGATACCAGTTAACGTCTGTTGCGGGTTGAGCCGGAATACCAGATGTAGCAAGTGCACTGCTTCGAAGGTTTACAAATGCAGTATCACCGGCAAGCACGTAGCTAGGGTTGTTTATGTATAATGATCCGGCTTTGTAGGTTACAGTTACACTAGTGCCACTGACAGTATAAATACGACCTGCCGCAGCCTGGGCAGCAATGAAATTCGGTTGATCATTCGCGTTCTTAGCAGTTGTAAAGGAGTAAGTTATTTTTGTATCCGCAGCTGCATAACTTGCTGTTGCTACAGTAGTTGCTCCACCAACTGCTAACCGGTTTGTGAGTGTTAATGGAGCTGTTTGATCCTGTGGATTGTAGGAATCAACACCTTTTGAACGGTTCCAGACAAAAGAGGAGACTCTTCCACTTGCATCAAGCTGAACGTTAGCCATAGAAGCTGGTACAATTTTAGTCATACGCGGATCAACTACTCCGGCGCCACGCAAATTCGTAAGGAGGTTATAATGGAATTGCGAAATGCGGTTTGTACTGCCATAAGCTGCATAATCGAAGTTGCCGTTGGTTACAACAGGATCTCCCAACAAGTAATCAGTAACAGTGCTGTTGTTGAAGCCCGGTCCGACAGTATTCTCAGCGTTTGATTGCGGACCTTTCGACAAACAGTATAAAATAGAATCCGCATTATACAGGTCTGCTTTTTTGGAAAGCTTCAGCATATAACGGGCCTTCAGTCCCCAACATAATCTAATCCACTTGTTTATATCTCCACCATTCCATAAATCTCCTGCTGAAATGGCAGGAGCACCTGTTTCCTGCGTTTTACCAAACAAATTAATGGCTTCGTTTAATTTAGCCATACATCCGTTGTAAATGGTTTTGCCATCATCAGGCGATGGACTTGGATTTCCGGTTCCAGCTTCTGTATAAGGCATTTCGCCATACAGATCAAGCATTTCCATATAACCAAGTGCGTGGAATACATCAGCGATAGCCATATAATGATAGGCTCCCTGCTTTTGTGCAGAATTATATAAATCAACGATATTAGAAGAGACCTCTACAAAAAATGTTTGATAAGGCGTTGTTGAATTGGCGCTAGAACATTGCCAGGTGGTACTCAATGTATTTGGGGTGGCAGAGTTTGTATAATAAACTCCGGCCAGGCATGAAGTACGATAGTTAGTTACTCCGGATGTGTATTGATAAAAATGCTCAATCCACGGCACACGGTTTTGTATTAATACACTTTGATTGTTTGGACTATCGGGGTCAGTATTAACATCCAAAAACTTTTTGCAGGAAGGCAAACTTAGGATAAGGATGCACCCCATTATTATATATTTTGCTTTTTTCATGATTATATGTTTTACTTATTAAAACTTAACATTGATACCAAATGTGAAACTAGATACTGCCGGAACTCCTAAATAATCAATACCAGTAGAACCCGATCCTCCTGTGCCGCCAGCTGCGCTTACTTCAGGATCCATTCCTTTATAATTTGTCCACGTTAATAAATTAGTTCCTACTAAGGTTGCTGAGATTCCTTTTATTACTTTTTGATTTTTCAACATGTTCGAAAAGTCATACGATAATGACAAAGAACGCAGTTTCAGCCAGTTTACCGATGTAATAAAATTCATAGAATTAGCTGCGTAGTTTGACCAGTACTGCTGCACCAAATATGCACCTGAGTAAATTGTTGGTCCAATGGTATAATTCTGTCCTACAGTGTAGGTTTGATTAAAATCAGCACCTGTTTGACTGTTAACACCGGTTACTGTTACGGATTGACGATCGTTCATTAAAGTGTTCTTGCTCAAACCATTCAGGATCATAAAATATTCTGTACCATTAAACACATCTCCACCTTTGCGAATGTCGAGAAGGAATGATAACGAGAAATTTTTGTATCGGAAACTGTTTGATACGCCGCCAATGAAATCGGGTTCGCGGTTACCAACAACAGGATTAGTTGTGTTAGGTTTATAGAACCCAGTTGTAGGATCAACCAGGTAACGTCCGTTGGAAATTTCAACTCCTTTGGAGTCAACTTCCCGCAAATAAGGTTGACCAGTCATGCCTAAGAAATAGCCACCGTTAGGAACAGATGCTGCTTTAACTGTTCCAAATTGAGCATCTGTTGGATAAAAATAAGCTACACCCGGAATGAAAGCGCCTAATCTTCCTTTGTTATAAGAGTAGTTCAGTGTTATATCCCATGAAAAATTCTTTTGAGATATTGCTTTACCATTAAGTGATATTTCCATACCCTTATTAATTACAGAGCCTGAATTGAGAGTACTGAAGATAAATCCGCCGGATTGGGCCAATCTCGGTTGACCAATCTGATTTTCTGTTTCACTGTGATAATAAGTATAATCCAAACCAATTCGACCCTTCAGGAATCTAAATTCTCCTCCAAGTTCCCATGAATTTTGAATTTCAGGTATCAAATAAGGATTACCCGCATAATATTGATTGCCAATACCAGTAAACGAGCCAATAGTGATCGGTGGATTTACATAAGTGTTGGTCGCATAGGCGTTTGCATCTTTACCTACTCTCGCCCAGCTTGCCCGCACCTTACCAAATGAAAGAATATTATTTCTTGGCAACAATTGCGTAAAAATGAAAGAACCACTAACCGATGGGTAAAAATAGGACCTGTTTTCTATAGGCAACGTAGACGACCAGTCATTACGGCCCGTGGCGGTAAGATAGATCAGATCTTTATATGATACCCCAATTTCGCCGTAAGCACCTACCAATCTCTTTTTTGTAGTTGCGTCACTAAAAAACTTGTTTGTTGTCGACATATTATTAAAGCTGATTGTACCAGCTGTAATAAAATTATAGCCCCAATGATTCTGAGTTTGTATTTGCGTGTTTTCAGAAGTAGTACCCACCATCAGGTGCGTAGCAAAATCACCAAATGATTTATGAAAATTACTCATCACAGTTGTTGTGATATAAGTATAATCAAGAAGGTCTTTGCTAAGGCGGCCATTCTGATACAACGGACTCAGCGCAGAACCTGGAGCAATGTATGTATAATCACTCGTGCCGTATTTGTCATAACCCACACGTCCTGTGATATCCCACCAATTAGCAACTTTAAAATTGCCGTTGATACCACCGGTGATGCGATTTGTTTGTGATGTTAACTTGTTCTGATTGATGATCCAGTAAGGATTATCAACATCGCTTTCCAGTGCAAGAGTACCTGCATATACACGATGTTGTGTTCCTTCAGGGTTGATGTAGTTTTTTATGTCAAATGTTTGAGGCCAGTTATATAATTCTTGCATACTTCCAACTCCGCTTCCATATAACCCCGCAGTAGTTAAAGTTCTATTGGTGTTAGCGATTGAATAAGCAACATTCGCATTTAATGTTAAACGTCCATATCTCTGTTCTCCGTTAAAACGAAAAGTAGTTTTATTATATGAGGTATTAGGAACGATTCCCGTTTGCTTAAAGTTAGATCCTGATAAATAGAACGAACCATTCTTTGAGCCGCCTGACACATTTACGTTATTATCATAGATAGCACCATGTTGAAAGAAATTACCGATGTTATCATATGTTGCAGTACCGGCGGCAATTTTGGGCCCCCATGAACTATAAACGTTTGTTGTGTTCAAAACGCCATTGCTGGCAGTAGTTCCGGGCCCAAATACATTTTGAGCCTCTGGCAATTTGTTCGCCCATGAGGTACTTACTTTGCTGTTGAAAGTAACCGTGACGTTACCTTCTATCCCTTTTTTTGTTGTAATAATTATAACACCATCAGCGGCCTTTGATCCATACAATGCAGCAGCAGCGGAACCTTTTAAAACTGATAAGCTTTCGATATCCTCGGGATTAATATCCATTACGCGATTAGAGTAGGTTGTATTACTGCGTGTGAGACCATCTGTGCCCGAGTTACCAGTAACCGAAGTTGAATTATCATATATTATTCCGTCAACTACAAACAAAGGTTGATTTTGCCGGCCTTCTGACGTCGAATTACCACCGCGAATAGTTATAGATGCTCCAGCACCCGGCGCACCACTAAATTGCGTAACATTTACTCCCGGTACTTTACCTGCTAGAGAATTAACGATATTGGTATTTTTATTTTTCATCAATTCCTGGGCGCTCAATTCAGTAACTGAATACCCCAAAGCCTTTCGTTCCTTTTTAATACCTAATGCAGTTACAACAACGTCATTTATATTGTTCGTACCAGAAACATTCATGGTAACATCAGCAATATCGCCATTTGCAACTTTCAATTCCTGTTGATCATAACCCACATAACTCACCACTAAAGTTTCGCCGTCAGCGGCCCGAATACTAAAATGACCGTTAACATCCGTTTGTGTAACCCGTGCAGTGTTTTTTACACGTACGGTCGCCCCGGGCAGAGGACTTTGATTTTCTCCTTTTATGGTGCCGCTGATATTTCTTTGTTGTGCCATTCCCAGTGAAGGCAGCAAGAGGATCAGAAGAAATAAAAAGGGCAGTGCCAATAGCAATTTTCTCATAATAAGCTTTTTTAATTTTTAGACGCTTCAGTAAAACTTTACTCGAAATTATTTATTAACAAATATGACTGCACCTGATTTTTGTCTCCTCATAATGTTTGAGGGAGATATCTATCAGGGGATAATTCAGAGGTCAATATATCAATCTTTGGATTTTCGTAAATTTTTAAAGACTGGCTATTGTTGTATTTGTGGTTTCTTAATTCAGAAAAAGCAAATTATTACAAGCAGTAGAATCACGAAATCGAGTACAATGTAATTTTTTTTATTAAAAAAAAAGGTTTTTTTGATTAACGGTTTATACAAAAAAACTTTCAATATAAAAGTTACAAAGGGAAGCATTGCTTCCCTTTGTATATGTGTCTATCATTAAATATTACCAGCCTGGATTTTGCATTGTAGCCTGGGTAGATGTTGGATATAAAGCTATCTGGCTTGTTGGAACCGCAGAAAGATAATTTTTCGGATCTACAAAAGCTCTCTGGTTCGATGCTGCATAGGGCAGTATATAACCTTGCACATTTAAAGTTACCTGGCCATTTGAAGGTACTTTAGCGCCAAGGAATGAATCAGGATTTTTATTTGAATCCATATAAGTTCCTTTTTTCCACCTGTACAGATCCTGTAACCGGAATCCATCCATCATTAATTCAGTTCTTCTTTCTCTTCTGATTTCCCAAATTAGTGAAGTAACATCTGCATCTTTTTTAGGATCAGTATATCCCGGATCCTGTGGGCCGGCAAGAACCATTGGCGCAACTTTTCCTCGTGCTCTTAATTTGTTGATGGTCTTATCGAGGTCTGCTTGTGTTAATGTGTACTTACCCATTTGATCTAATTCTGCAGCAGATTCAGCATAGATCAAATAAATTTCAGACAACCAGAATAAAGGGGCATCCGTGTAGTTGGTATTAATTTGTGTAGGTATCGTTT
>JAQBNK010000187.1 GCA_028288595.1 Chitinophagaceae bacterium | reverse complement strand
TGATGCAAATAACTTTCCTGTCTATGTGCTGCAAAAAAGAAAAATCATTTATTTCTGCGGTCAGCGGTTGTAAGCTGTCGGCGATCAATACCGGCAATTCATAAATATCTGAGCCCGATAAAGTTTGCATCACCATTTCGCTCCACTGGCTGAAAGTTCCCATGAAGGACCGGCCGTAAATAGCAATCGCAGGATGTGTTGAAGGCGCCGTAAATGGCTTGCACCGGTGCGCAAACAATTGCGAAGCTGCTCTGCCCGCAAGGAAACCGGAAGGAAATAAAACGGTTTCAGTAGTTTGGGTAAGCGAGGTTAAATGCTGCTCCATTTTTTCATACAACGGAAGGCGGGTGTTCGATATCCTGGAGGAAGGATATAACCATCCATATTGCTGTATTCCTTTTGTAACCAGTTTTTCAAAAAAGGAATTATGACTGATGCCTAAATAATCATACCCTGAAAAAAATAAATATTCATTGCCATTGACTGACACTATTCTGCCGGGCTTTCCATCAAGATCAAACATTGTTACTATTTGTTGTGTTATCAGTTTTTTGTTTTTTAGGAATGCTTAATGATTTCCATTCTGCGTCCCTTATTATTTTCGCGATATATACGATCTGCCCTACATGGTAAGGATAATGACCCACCTGCCTCAGGATGGCATCATAAACCAATAAAGGTTCAGACCGTATGTATATTGTTTTTAAAAGGTCATCCGGCTGAAGTTCGTTCAGCGCATTGAAAACGCAGATCCAGCCCTCATTCCAGAACGATAGCAGGTCCTGCTTCGATGTGGCTGTTGCTTCGAATTCAGCATCGCGTTTTCTCCAGGCTTTTTCTCCGTCTTCGGTAAGAAAATTTGTCCAGCGACTCAGCATGTTACCATACAAATGCTGAATGATGATCGCAATGCTGTTGCTTTCGGGTGAAGGTTGAAAATGAAAATCTTTTTCGGATAACTGGTCGAATGCTTTATCACCGAGTGATTTATAATATGCTAACAGCTTTATTGAATCCTGTATAAATCCGTGATTAATTTCCATGCAAATATTGAAATTTTCTTTGTGATCCTTGTGTTCCTTCTTTGTGTTCCTCGTGGTAAAGTTTTTCACCACAAGGGTCACAAAGGTATTCACAAAGAACACAAGGAAATCGCCTCGCCAACTAACAACCACCAACCGATCTAATATCCCGCCACCGAATCATCTCCTCTTTTATCCGCAGCCGCCTGCTTTTTGCCACCGGTAATTTTTATCAGCTCAGTTCTTCCGATAGCGCTGGACGCTTTGATTGTATAACCCATTTTCTTCAGCGCCTCTGCAGTGTCCGGTTCAAAACCCTTCTCCAGGCTCACTTCATCCGGTAACCACTGGTGATGGAACTTCGGTTTATTAACCGCGTCTTCCGCAGTCATATTAAAATCAACAATGTTTACGATCGATTGAAAAACAGAAGTAGGAATAGTAGTTCCCCCGGGTGTTCCGACAACCACGTAAGGCTGGCCATCTTTCAGCATCAGTGTCGGCGCCATAGAACTCAGCATTCTTTTACCGGGCACAATGGCATTCGCTTCATTGCCAATAGCGCCGAACATATTAGGCACTCCCGGCTTCACGCTAAAATCATCCATTTCGTTATTCAATAAAAAACCGGCGCCGCCCACTACTGTTCTGCTACCGTAACCACCGTTCAATGTTGTGGTAACAGCCACCATATTTCCTTCGGCATCCATAATACTCAGATGCGTTGTTTCTTCACTTTCATGAATTACGCCGGCTTTTATACTGGATGAAACACTGGCTCTGTCAGTATGGTAATCCTTCATTCTTTCGTCCAGGTATTTTTTCGATAACAAAGTTTTTACGGGCACTTTCCAGAAATCGGGGTCGCCTAAATGTTCGGCCCTGTCGGCATACGCTCTTCTTTCTGTTTCGATCATTAACTGCGTGGCTTTTACAGAATGAAATCCGTATGAAGCGATAGGATACGGCTCGATCATTTTTAGTAATTGTCCAACAATAATACCGCCACTGCTCGGCGGCGGAAAACCATAAATATCATAACCACGGTAATTAAAATGTATGGCATCTCTTACGGCAGCCTTATAATTTTTAAGATCCGTAAGCGTGATCAATCCTTTTCCTCTTTTCATTTCTTCCACGATCAATCGTGCGGTTTCACCTTCATAAAAACCTTTAGCGCCGTTATCCCTTATTCTTTTTAAAGTAGCCGCCAGTTGTTTTTGAATTAAAGTATCACCCGCTTTCCAAACTTCTCTTGAAACAAATGGGGATGGAACCGTGCTGTATTTAATGAAATCTTTTATGGTACTGTTTAAAGAGCGGGCCTCCCGTTCTGTAATGGCGAATCCCTGTTCTGCCAGGTCTATTGCAGGTTGCACCAATGCTGCCCACGGAAGTTTTGCATATTTAAAACTGCTTGCCAAACCTGCTATTGTTCCCGGTACGCCGGAAGCGAGGTGACCATTTTGAGATAATTGTGTCTGCGCATTTCCATCAGCATCGAGATACATATTTTTTGACGCCGCTGCCGGTGCTTTTTCCCGATAGTCGATAGCGACGATCTTTCCTTTGACTGTTCTGCCAATTAAAAAACCACCACCACCGATATTACCAGCACCCGGGTACACCACCGCGAGTGTGAGCTGCACTGCGATGGCCGCGTCAAATGCATTTCCGCCGTTTTGCAAAATTGCCGCCCCCACCTTACTCGCCAGCGGATGCGCCGTTACCACCACGCCATTTTGAAACTCACCGCCTTTTCTTATCGCATAATGAAACGGATCCACCGTTTTCCCCGGACCAACAACAGGTAAAATTTTTTGTGCCGGAAGCTCCATCACGGCGAAGAAAGAAAGTGCAAGCCAGGTCGTCTTTTTCATTGGGGCAAGTTAATTTTTTTATTAGAAAAATTCTTCGCCAACGATCATTGATGCAGAAAAACGTAACCGCTGAGGCGCTATGCCGCAGAGAATTCCTTTGCGTCTCCGCGGTTATAAAAATAATACTCGCTAATTCCTGTAATACAAAATAGCCATTGGTCATTAGTCATTAAGTCATTAGCTTCAAGCGGAATTGGCGGATTGTTGAATTGTTGAATGTTCAATATTCAATTCTCAATGTTCAATTGCCGAATTTTCAAATTATCTAATTTTCAATTCACCTTCGGGCTGATAGGATATCACCTTCAACCCGACCTCCTATCATATTAAACCCTATAGCATATTCCACTTTAGCAGATATCAATTCACCTTTGAGCCGATAGGATATCACCTTCAACCCAATCTCTTATCACCTTAACCCTATGGCCTATTCCAGCCATGCACATACACTCCATATAAAGCTTTCTACCTTGTTCATCAACCCTTTTGTTATTATGAAAAAAACGAACCGGCTCTTGTGCTGCATTGTTGCGGTTTGAAATTTCACGGGCCTTTTTTATGGGGATGCTTACCACATAGGAACATAGGAAAGGACCTTTGATTAAATTCGGGATTTTTAACTAATGAAATTTTTTTTCCTGCAGAAGATATCTTCATTGTTATTTTGTGTAATTCCGCAAGCGCTTTGGGCAAATAAAAAAACGAACGCACAACATTATGAACAATTCAGAGGGATTATATAGTGGCTGCCCGGTTCAGCATGCCAGACAATTTATTGCCGGTAAATGGCAAATGGGAATTCTGTGGAACTTAAGAAATCAATCTCTGAGCTTCAGCGAAATCAAACGTAAACTTCCAGGTTTATCGGATAAAATATTGATGCAGGAACTGGACTTTTTTGTAGAGAAAAAAATTATTGATCATAACATTTTTGAATTTCAACCTGCCAAAACGGAATACGCATTATCCTCTATGGGTAGAAGTTTAATCCCTGTCATCAATTCAATAGTGGAATGGGGTTATTTATACTTGCAAGATGAACAGTTTAGTTCAGAAATGAGCCTGACACCCTTAGCTGCCATTGAAGCTATAGAAAGAGGGTGTCTGAAAAAGAATAAGCGTTTTGTCACTTAAAGCTTTGGAAATTTCACTCCATATTTTGAAGCTGTCGCAACGAGTTTTTGTATGTCAGGCGGGCCTGTGGGTAGCGGCGGCAGTTGTAATTCCTCTGCAGGCTTGCTCATTTCAACAAAATAATTCTCCAGGCCACCCGGTGTAAGCAAAATCAATGTCTCCAGTTTTTCAGTTTGTATTTTAAATGAGTGCTGGATGTTTTTAGGGAGAAACATGACATCCCCAGCTTTTGCGTGAAAATTTTGATTGGACACTGTGTATACTACTTCGCCTTCGATTATCAAGAAAGTTTCGTCCTCTTTCGTGTGGGTGTGAGGCGGAGGTTCTAACCCTCTGCGTTCGGTGGCACGAAGCAATGCGTAACGGCCACCTGTTTCTTTTGAAGTAATGAGTAGTGACATTAAATGCCCTATATACCAATAAGAATTTTCTTTGTTCCTGTTGGTAAGCTCAGGTATTAGTCGTGGTCCCTCTTGCTTCACATTTGCAAATGCTTCAGGAAGCATAAATGTGCTGCTCATTATCCCCATCGTTTGTAAAAATGTTTTTCTCGTTTGCATAACAAGTACTCTTTACTTTATGGAACAAACTTACACGGTTATCGAGGCAAAAAGTATTGAACTTACCAAAAGGTAAGATGACCAAAAGTTAGATTGCGGTGTGTGAATTTTTCATATAAAAGAAAGCGGCTAACATGGTATTTCTGCAATATGCCGAGCTCATAATAATAACTCTTAGTGCAGAAAGATTTCTCACCCGCCGCAGTTTTCCCAAAAATTCAATTCTTCATCAGGCGGGATTCGAAATGACGGCTGCAAACATCGTAATCCAAAAGCTTTTGAAAAGTTATATCGCCCTCACCACCCTCAATGGAATGCGTGCCTATGTGGTAAAACCTGCTTAGGGAAAGACTCTTCATTAATTCTATGTTCCTATGTGCCTATGTGGTAAAACCTCCCAGAGAAGGGCCCTTGATAAATTCTATGTGTCTATGTGCCTATGTGGTAAACATTTTCCTATGTTTGAATGAAGAATTACAATCATGAGAAAAATTTCTATAACCCTTTTCTGTTTAGTTGCTTTTGTTGTTTCGCAGGCCCAGAACGTTCCTTCCATGCAGGAGTTTTTAGGATACGGTCCCGGCGCCGCATTTACTCCTCACTACAAAATATTGAATTACTTCAGGGCGCTGGCACAGTCGAAACCATCCATGATGAAACTGGAAAAATATGGTGAGACTTACGAGGGCCGTGACCTGGTGGTGGCTTACATCAGCAGTGCTGAAAACCTGCAGCGGCTGGATGAGATCAAGAAAAATAATGTGGCACTTACGCAGGGTGGCAACACAACCAGCGGACCCGCCATCGTATGGCTCAGCTATAATGTGCATGGCAATGAACCGTCGTCTTCCGAGGCTGCGATGTTAACCGCCTATACTTTATTAAGCGGCAGAGATACAAGGGCGAATGACTGGCTGAAAAATACAGTTGTAATTATTGATCCCTGCCTTAATCCGGATGGACGCGACCGTTATGTAAACTGGTACAACAGCATGAAAGGAAAAAATGCTAATGTGGATCCGCAAACCCGTGAACATATTGAACCATGGCCCGGCGGCAGAACCAATCATTATAATTTTGATCTTAACCGCGACTGGGCATGGCAGACACAAAAAGAAACACAGCAGCGCATTAAATTATACCAGCAATGGATGCCTGAAATTCATGTTGACTTTCATGAGCAGGGTTATAACGAGCCTTATTATTTTGCTCCCGCCGCAGAACCGTTTCATGAAGTGATCACTCCATGGCAGCGGGAAATGCAAACATTGATCGGAAGAAACAACGCAAAATATTTTGATCAGAATAACTGGCTCTTCTTCACCAAAGAACGCTTTGATCTTTTTTATCCTTCGTACGGCGATACCTATCCTTTATATAACGGTGCTATAGGAATGACGTTCGAGCAGGGTGGTCACAGCCGTGGCGGACTGGGTGTTGTTAACGCAGCCGGCGACACACTTACTTTAACCGACAGGGTAATGCACCATTTTACCACGGGCATCTCAACAGTTGAAATAGCTTCGCAACAGGCACCCCGCATTTTACAGGAGTTTAAAAAGTTTTATGATAACAGCAGCAACGGTGTTGGAAGTGATTTTAAAACTTATATTTTAACCAGTAATAATCTTAATCACTTAAAATCTGTTGCTGAACTGCTGGACAGAAACCAGATCCGTTACGGAATAACGCCTACACAAAATTTAAAAGGATATAATTACCAGTCGGGAAAAGATGAATCTATCAACGCGGAGAAATACCAGCTTGCGGTAAGTGCTTACCAGCCGCACAGTTTACTGGCTAAAGTATTGCTTGAGCCGAAAGGAAAACTAACGGATTCTCTTACTTACGATATCACGGCATGGTCTGTTCCTTATGCGTATGGCGTAAAGGCATATGGGTTGAAGGAAAAAAGAGAGATCAGCAATGACAACATTTTTACTACTACCAGCAATTTCCCGGGTCGGGTGCATGGCTACCTGAAAGAATGGAAAAGTTTTGAAGACGCACGTTTTCTTTCAGCGCTTTTGCAGAAAGGAATTAAAGCAAGGTTCGCTGAAAAAGAATTTTCAACCGGTAATAAAAAATATTCACCGGGAACATTGATCATTCTGAAAACATCTAACCAGCAGATCACTAACCTGGATGAGCTGGTAAAAAATATAACTGATTCTTTAAATGCAGGGGTCGACCCGATCGGAAGCGGTTTTGTAGATGCAGGTGCGGATCTGGGTTCGCCTGATGTGAGATTAATTAAGAAACCTAAGATCGCCGTTATTACCGGCGAACAAAGTTTTTCTACATCGGCAGGTGAAGTATGGCACTTGTTTGATCAGCAATTAAATTATCCTGTTAACCTTATTAATGCCAATGATCTTTCCCGCTTAACTTTTAGTGATTATGATGTGATCATCCTTCCTGATGGCGCTTATCGTTTTTTCACTGATAAGGCCACGACAGATAAATTAAAACAATTTGTTACCAGCGGTGGTAAATTAGTGGCAATGCAAAATTCAATCGGGCAGATCGCCGCGGCTGACTGGGGAATAAAAACTAAAACTGATAAAGACGATAAGGATAAAGCCGGTGAATATGCCGACCTGAAAAAATACGGCGACCGCGACAGAACAGAAGCGGAAGGCAGCATACCGGGCGCTATTTACAAGATCACTTTAGATAATACGCATCCGCTTGCTTTTGGATATCCTGATTTTTATTATACATTAAAACAGGATACAGACACTTATAGTTTTTTAAAATCGGGATGGAACGTCGGGATAATAAAAAAAGATGATCTCGTTTCCGGCTTTGTAGGAAATACAGCCAAACAAAAAATAAAAGACGCTTTAGTATTTGGTGTGCAGAATATGGGCAGCGGCAGTATTGTTTATTTAGTTGATGACCCTATGTTCAGATCTTTCTGGCAGAATGGAAAGCTGTTGTTTTGTAACGCGGTATTTTTGGTGAACCAATAAGTTGAATATTGAACATTGAGCATTGAACATTAAAAATAAAAAAGTGGAAAGGGTCAATACCTTTCCACTTTTCGTTGTACGTGCATTCAATGCTCAAAGTTCGATTTCCCCCAGCCCCACTTCAAAAACTCGGGCCATGCTTTGGCCCAGGTCTCGATGTTGTGTTTGCCGCCGGCTATTTCATAATAATAAACTGAATCAGCAGGTAGACCTTTTTGCTTTAATAATTCGATGAGGTCCTTAGCATCGTCTATTGAATCGATCACACCATTATTATTCCGGTCCTCTTTTTCGTCATCCGTTCCGCACTGAAAGAAAAATTTCATCCAGTAAGGCACCTGGCCCAACTGTACCTGTAAATGCATGAGGCGGTCTGTGTTTTCATCATATCCATCAGCATAATCTTTTCTTCTCCACCATAACGCTCCACTGAAAATACCTGCTTTAGTAAATTCGGTAGCATGATTCCAGGCAATATCCAACGCACTTAATGCGCCGAGTGAAAAACCGGCGAAAGATTTTTCAGCAAACGATCGGATACCGGTAAAACTTCTGAGGCAGGGTAATAATTCATCAAAAATAAATTTTGAATAAAGTCCGGCCTTCGCACCGCGGCCCATATAATCTGCACGGTAAACAATACCATATTCCATTTTTCTTTCGGGGCCGCAGTGTATACCTACAGCGATGAGGGGTTCGATGGTGGCGTCTTGCCATAACTCATCCAGTATATTTTCGAATTCCATTGTCACAAGATCCTGTCCGTCATTAATCAGTAGTAGTTCCAGCGAGGAATATTGCTGGTAGCCTGCCGGGAAATAAACATCAGCTGTAACCGTTCTGCCGAGATACTCAGATTCAAGGAAAATTTTTTCTACAAAGACACCCGATTTTTTTTGCTTCACAACCATAAGTCGCCAAACGTAAAGAAAAAATCATTTGATACGGCTATATCAAAAAATCATTTTGTGTAATGATGAGTTTTTAAAGCACATTGGTTAAATTGAACATCCGTTTCAGCGGCGGGTAAACAGGGTAGCTGAGATCACAATAAAATAAATAATAGTTTATGAAAAAGATAGGCATACTCTATGGCCAGGAACGCAGCTTTCCAATGGCAATAATAGAAAGAGTAAACAGCAAAGGAATTGATGGCATTACTGCAGAGCCGGTGAGAATAGATAAAGTAATGCAGGGCGAACCTACAGAGTATGCAGTGATCATTGACCGCATCAGCCAGGACGTACCTTTTTATCGTGCCTACTTAAAGAATGCTGCGATAACAGGAACAGCAGTTATTAATAATCCTTTCTGGTGGAGCGCCGATGAAAAATTTTTCAATAATTGTCTTGCAACTAAAATCGGCGTGCCTGTTCCTAAAACAGTTATCCTTCCATCAAGAGACCTGCCTGCCGATACAACAGATCTTTCATTTGCGAATCTTGCTTATCCATTAGACTGGGAAGGCATTTTTAAGTATGTTGGATTTCCTGCTTACATGAAACCGTTTGCGGGTGGTGGATGGAAAAATGTTTACCGCCTTAATAATGTGGATGAGTTTTTTGAAAAACATAGTGAGACCGGTGAGCTCGTAATGTTATTGCAGGAAGAAATTGTGTTTGATGAATACTACCGCTGTTACTGCATTGGCGGTAAAGAAGTACGCATCATGCCATACGAGCCACGTAACCCGCATCACCTGCGTTATTCGGCGAGCTTCACTCCTTCAGCAGAAAGACTGAAACAGATGGAAGAAATTGTTTTAAAGATCAACCAGTATTTAGGATATGATTTTAATACCGTGGAACTTGCTTTAAGAGATGGCGTTCCTTATGCAATAGACTTTTGTAATCCAGCACCGGATGCTGATCGTAACAGCGTGGGTGAAGATAATTTTAACTGGGTGGTAGAAACTGCCGCCAATTTTGCTATTGAAAAAGCGCAATCATATCAACCCGGAAAAGACAATCTTACCTGGGGTAAATTTGTTCAGCATAGCAGCACCCGAAAACCATTGATTTAATTTTTCAAGCTTTCAATCCATGTCGCACCTTAATTACAGCAATTTTACTTTAGGCGTTGAAGAAGAATATATGGTGATCGATCCTGCCACCCGTGAATTAAAAAGTCACGAACAAAAGATCGTTCATGAAGGACAAAAAGTGATCAAGGATAAAGTGAAAGCAGAAATGCACCAGGCTGTTGTAGAAGTTGGAACCGACATTTGCAATGATGTGGAAGAGGCTCATAAAGACGTGTCTGCTTTAAGAAAAACAATTTCAGAAATAGCAGGCAATCTCGGCTTTTGGGTAGGTGCATCAGGCACTCATCCCTTCAGTCACTGGGAGAGACAATTAATTACTGATCATGTTCGCTATAGTGAAATTGTAAATGAATTGCAGGAAGCAGCCCGGAGTAATCTCATCTTTGGATTGCATGTGCATGTAGGAATGGAGAACAGGAAAATGGCTATTCACATTGCCAACTCTGCAAGATATTTTTTACCGCATGTTTATGCATTAAGTACCAACTCTCCTTTCTGGGAAGGAAGAATTACCGGGTACAAATCTTTTAGGACGAAAGTGTTTGATAAGTTTCCACGCACCGGTATTCCTGATTATTTTGAAAGCATAGAAGCGTATGAGAATTATGTGAACCTGCTTATCAAAACAAATTGTATCGACAATGCTAAAAAGATCTGGTGGGATCTCAGGGTTCATCCTTTTTTTAATACGGTTGAATTCAGGATTTGCGATGTACCGCTAACTGTAGATGAAACGATCGCCATCGCCGGTTTATTCCAGGCCATCTGTGCTAAATTATATACGCTTCGCAGCACGAACCTCAACTTCATTAATTACCACAGGGCGCTTATCAACGAAAATAAATGGAGAGCCGGGCGGTATGGCATAGATGGAAGCCTGATCGACTTTGGAAAAGAAGAAGAGGTAAATACCCGGGTTCTGATCTATGAATTATTGGAATTTGTTGATGACGTTGTTGATCACCTGGGCTGCCGCCAAGCCATCAATTATGTTCATAAAATGCTGGAAAATGGCACCGGGGCAGACCGCCAGCTAAAAATATATGAGGAAAAAAAGGATTTTATTCCTGTTGTAGATTACATACATGACCAATTTCTCGCATAAGAAACGCGATTTTAAGGCGTTTTATATATTGCAGGCAGAAATTAATTCCGCATAAGCAGCACCGCTTGTTTATTTTGTATCCTTAAACCTGGCTACCGCCGTTTTTAGTGACTGAAATCGAACTCATACAAGGTTGTATCCGTAAGGATTCCCGCTGTCAGCGTATGCTATTTGAGCAATTTGCGGGCAAGATGATGGCTGTGTGCATGCGTTATGCCTCAGACACCGCCCAGGCAGAAGATATGCTGCAGGAAGGTTTCATCCGGGTTTTCAACTACATCGGCCAGTTTAAGTTCGAAGGATCTTTTGAAGGATGGATAAGACGGATCATGGTAAATTCCGCTTTAAAGAGCCTTCAGAAAAAGAGAATTGATTTTAAAGAAATTACGGACAGGGATAACAGCTTTTCATCACCCGAACCTTATGCTTATAATAATTTAGGAGAGGATGAACTGATGAAGCTGATAAATGACCTGCCCGATGGTTACAGGATAGTATTTAACCTGAATGTGATAGAAGGTTACAGTCACGAAGAGATTGCAACCATGCTGAACATCCAGGCGAGCACAAGCCGCAGCCAACTGGTGAAAGCCAGGAAAATGCTGCAGCAACAAATTTTAAATCTGCAAAAAATTGCTGTTTAGTATGTCAGATCAAATATTTGATCAATTCGTAAAGGATAAATTGCACGATCACGTGGCGCCGGTGCCGGGTGATATGTGGCAGCGTATCCATGTGCGGACTGACCAGGTGTTTGATCAGTTCATAAAAAATAAACTCGATGATCATGAGGCGCCCGTGCCTGATGATATGTGGCAGCGTATACAAAGGCATACAGATGATGACAGGCGTGGATTTCTTATCCCGAGATTAGGCGTTCTGCTCATTTTACTTGGGTTGCTGAGTGCCGGCGGATTTTATTATTATACTCAATTCAATAATAAAAATTCAAACAACAATAAAAATACACTCCAGCCGCTAACGGGTTCTGTTGAAAATGCCAAACAGGAAAAAGCAGCTAAAGATCAAAATAATTCTGCCGCTGATTCACAGCAAAAACTCAATACGGATAATAATAGTAATAATTCAATCGCTGATAAAAATCAGGCTGCACCATTAACAGCACTCGTTACTGCACGAGCAGGAGAAAACACGCCATCTGTGCCTGGTACTTTATATCGAAACAATAATTTCGTTTCCAATCATCCAAAAACTTTTGCTTCAAACGATGCAATAAGCCGGAACAGCAATACAGGAAACCCAACCGCTGATCTGATAAGTGAAGTGCAAAATAATAAAGCGGCTTTACAAACCGGTAACCCGCAAGAATCGCAACAGGTCTATATTCCACTGACATCCGGATCTGTAATGAGTAAAAACGGGCAATGGAACATGCTGGCTTTAAAAGACTACCTGAATAAATATGGTTTACCTATTATCACCTGCCCGTCGGTAAATGGTTTAAGAAGAAGCGACTTGTATGTAGAAGGATATGTGTCACCGGATTTTGTTCAGAAAGTGATTACAGGACCCGCATCGTTCCTTCAAAGAAAAGACAGTACGGAAATAGAGCAGTTGTCTTTTACTGCAGGAATGAGACTGAGTAAATCAATCACCGATCATATTTTATTAAAGACAGGATTGCAATATTCGCAGATTAATGAAACTTACCATGAGCGTACAGAAAATGAAAGACGCCAGGTAACTATTATTACGACACATACCATTTCAAGACCCAATGGCGACACTGTAATTATAGATACGAGCCAGTTCTTACAGATCGGTTACCGCACCAAAACAACGCATAATAAATATCGTCGCGTAGATGTCCCTGTTTTACTTAGTTATGAAATTGGAAAAGGCAGTTTAAAAGTTGCAGCAACCGGCGGTGTAATTCTGAATGTTTACAGTTTTAATAAAGGCGAGATCGTTGATACCGCTGCGGGCGGAACAATTAAAACCGCGAGTATTTATAAAAACAATGTGGGGATGAGCGCTTATGCAGGGCTGAGCATCATTAAATCAGTTTCAGAGAAAATGGATGTGTTTGCTGAACCTTATTTTAAGTACGATCTTTCGAACAATGCTAATACTAATGCCGTATTCACACAGAAATTCAATACGGTAGGTGTAAACATTGGAGTACGTTATCT
>JAQBNK010000183.1 GCA_028288595.1 Chitinophagaceae bacterium | reverse complement strand
TCCGGGGATGCATTAAACTAATTAAAAAAGGTTTCAGAAATGAAACCTTTTTTAATTATGATCTTTCCCAGGTTCTTTACTGTTCTCAAAATAAGGCACCTCATCATTTGGAACTTCTTCTTTTTGTTCCCAATATGCTAATGTTACTACATGCCCGCCATGCGTACGCAGCAGCCTTCCAAACACGGCATTTGTAGGGTTAAACATTACATTGGTTACACCAACGGTAAATGTTTCCGGTGGCGGCAATGGTAATACTTCAGGCAAAACCGGCTCGGGAGGGGGCGCTACAGATTCTCCATTATCGCCGATAACAGGTAAAACAGCAGCAACTGGTTTAGGTACAGCAACAAGTTTTGGAGGAGGGCTGGGAAGAACTATTACTTCATACCCATTATATGTTAATAATGTTTTCAGAAATTCAACACGTTCTTTGGAAGCATTTCTTTCAACGATAGCACACTTCACTCCTTCCATGTCTTCGAACTCGTGATTTTTATTTATGGCCATGGGTTAAACTAAAATTAGGAATTAACAATTAAGACGCATGTATAAGTGAATACTATCATTCCTATTTACCAATAAATGGAACCGTATCTGCTACTTGCGTTAGTGAATGAATATGATCATATAAATAGCTGACAAGCCCGGTAAGAACAATGCCCGCCACACACATATATAAAGCAATTTTAGGAAACCCTGGTATTGCCAGTTTTTCAATTGGATGATCATTTGCATCCATAAAAATCGCCTTTACTATACGCAGGTAGTAATAAAATGAAATGACCATGTTCAAAGCGGCAATGGTGATCAAGAAATAATTTCCTTGACCGGCTCCCGACATCAGTAAAAAAAACTTTCCAAAAAAACCTGCGGTGGGCGGCACGCCAGCTAATGAAAACAATCCTATGGCAAGAACCCAGGATAATACAGGGTTGGTTTGATAAAAATTCTTATAATCATTGATGTCTTCTTTACCGGTTGCGGCGCTTACCAAGGAAACAACACCAAAAGCGGCGAGGTTGGAAAAAAGATAAATGAGTACAAAATAAATAACGGAGGTCGTTCCTAATTGCGACGTTCCTGTAATTCCCACCAGTATAAAACCAACCTGTGCTATGGACGAAAATGCAAGAAAGCGCTTAATATTAGTTTGCCGGATTGCAAATAAGTTTCCGATAATAATAGTTAACACTGACAACAGGAACAACATGTTATACCAACTGTCGGATATGGGTTTGAATACCGTATACAAAACGGAAACAAACACAAATAAAACTGCACCCTTGGAAATGACAGATAAATAAGACGTGACAGCTACCGGCGAACCTTCATAAACATCGGCGGTCCATAGATGAAAAGGCACTACTGATATTTTAAAAGCAAAACCAGCCAGTAATAAAATGAAGGCAAATAACTGTAATGGATCATGAGTGATATGCGTCGTGATGCCTGTAAATGTAAGTGTGCCTGTAGTGCCATATATCAATGAAATACCAAACAGTAATAACCCTGATGAAAATGCGGAGGAGATGATCAGTTTCATCGCAGCTTCTGAAGACTTCTTTTTTTGCAGATCGAAGTTGGCGGCCGCAGCCAATGGTATAGTTGATAATTCGAGCCCGAGATAGAACATCAAAAGATTACCGGAAGAGATCATAAAAAACATTCCCAGTAATGTTGACAGTAATAAAATATAAAACTCTAACACATGCTTATGATTTTTCAGCCAGGAATACGATTGCAATGAAATAATGAGAATACCCAAGCTGAGAATATTTTTTTCTAAAACTATAAGCGATGTTGTTCTGAACATATCATTGAACAGCATGCCTTCTTTATTAAAGAAAAAACCTGCGGCAAAGTTTACGAGCAATAATAAATTTACCATGTCCAAAAGCCATTCATTACTGCGGTACCGACCAATTTTAATTGCAAGGAGTATAAATATGATAACCATAATTATCAGCTCCTGCTTCATCAAAATAAAAAAATCAGTCATAGTTTGTATTTGATTTTATTTCAGGATCAAAATTTTATTCATAATTAATTCCGTCCCTGGCTTTACCAGGTCATACAATAAAAAGGGTGCAACACCAATAATTACAATGGCAACAATCAATAAACCAGCGGCTATTTTTTCGTTCCATGTTGCATCGGTCAGTTTATCGTAAGCATTGCTCAGGGGACCCATCACCGTTTTTCCTGCTGCCCTTAAAATATAAACTGCTGTTACAACAATAGAGGCACAGGCCAATATGGTAGCAAGCCTGTAAAGTTTATCAGGATTTTGCCATGAACCCATAAACACCGTCATCTCTGCAACAAAACCACTTAAGCCGGGTAAACCTAACGAACATAAACCGGCAATTACAAAAACAGTTGATATAAACGGAGTCACTTTAAGTAAGCCGCCTAATTGCGCTACGAGCCGGGTATGCGTTCTGCTATAGATCATACCTATGGCAGCGAAGAAAAGAGCAGTCATTAAGCCATGAGAAACCATTTGCAGTACTGCGCCGTTGATAGATGTTCGTGTTAGCATTCCTATCCCTAACAATACGAATCCGCAATGACTAACAGAAGAATAAGCATTGATATATTTAAGATCGGTCTGCATCATCGTGGCGAAAGCACCATAAATGATAGCAATGGTAGCAAGCAAAATAATAACAGGCGCATAAGCATGAGCGGCATCAGGCATAAGAAAAGTAGCTACACGTAAGCAACCATACCCGCCCAGTTTCATTGAGATGCCTGCTAAAAACATAGAGGCTGCAGTGGGTGCTGAAGAGTGCCCATCTGGAACCCAGGTATGAAAAGGAAAAAGTGCTGTGAATATGCCGAAGCCTACGAAAGCAAAAGGGAAAAATATTTTTTGAACGTTTGCAGGAATATGCATTTGTGCGATCTGCAGTAAGTCAAAAGTATGGGCGCCATTACCATTGGCGGTATTAAAATACAAACCGGCCAGTCCCACAAAAACCAATGCTGAGCCTCCCATTAACATCAGCGCAAGTTTCATTGCACTGTATTCTTTTTTTCCGCTGCCCCATATTCCAATCAATAAAAATTTAGGGATTACAGCTACTTCCAAAAAGAAAAATAGTGTAAAAAGGTCTAGTGAAATAAAGAACCCATATGCTCCTACGCTGAGAAACAATAACAGGAAAAAAAATTCTTTACTCAGTTTTTCCATTGTCCATGAAACGAGCACACCCGCTATTACAACAAATGCGGTGAGTAATATCATTGCCAATGAAATACCATCTATGCCAATATGATAATGAATATTTAAAGCTGCGAACCAGGTATGATCTGATTCAAATAACATAGCTGAAGTATTACCAGAAGAACGTTCCTTCCAGTATTGAATGAGGAAAATAAAAGCTAATATCATCTGCACTATGGCACCTGCAAGCGATATAATCCTCACCTGTTTTAATCCTCTGCAGAATAAGATGATTACACAAGTAATAAGTGGCGCTATGATCAGTGATGAGAGGAACATGTTTCTTTAATTTTATTTCCACCAATAAATAAACAATGCGGCCATGGCAATTACTCCACCAAAAAAATATATCGCATAGCTCTGGAGCCTGCCCGATTGCATTGCTTTTATTGACTCTGAAACTTTGCCTGTAGTTGTAGCTGTTAAATTCATAAAGCCATCCACTATATTTTTATCTACCCATGCCGCAGGCCTCGCTATAAGATTGAATAATATTCTTTGGGTTACAAATAAATACATCTCATCTATATAGAATTTTTTATGAGCAGCTTTATAAAAAGTTCCGAATAATGCTGCCGCACGTACCGGCTTGTCATTTTCTTTTTTATATAAATAAGCAGAAAGTAAAATTCCGCCTAATGACACGGCCACCGGCACAATTGAAAACATAATATTGTTAGTTGCATTCAATACGGCCCCGTCTGATGTGATATAATTTGCAAAAGGTACCAGACCTGCTAATAGTGAACATACTGCCAGAACTACTAAAGGAATTTTCATCGACCATGTTCCTTCGCCATGGTGTCCTGTTTTATTTTCTGTGGATGGCTTATTCCAGAAAATTGAAAAATATAAACGGAACATATAGAACGAAGTGAGCCCGGCTGTAAATAAAGCTATTCCATAAATAAATTTATTTGCACGGAATGCAGCCAGCAATATTTCTTCCTTGCTAAAAAAGCCGGCGAATGGAGGAATACCTGCAATAGCCAGGCAGGCAATTAAGAAAGTGATATGTGTTAGCGGCATCAGCTTTCTTAAACCGCCCATATCTTTCATTTCATTGCTGTGGATGAAATGTATTACTGCTCCTGCTCCCAGGAACAATAAGGATTTAAAAAATGCATGCGTAAACAAGTGAAACATCGAGCCTATATAACCGAGCCCGTCTTCACCTCCATATTTTGAAACTCCTAGCGCCAGCATCATGTAACCGATCTGCGACATCGTACTGTATGCGAGCACCCGCTTTATATCTGTTTGCGTACAGGCGATAATTGCAGCAATTAAAGCAGACACAGCGCCGACCGACATAATTATTTCCAATACCTGCGGTGCGGATAATGCATATACAGGGAACAGCCTTGCGATTAAATAAACACCTGCGACCACCATTGTTGCTGCATGAATTAATGCAGACACCGGTGTGGGGCCTTCCATCGCGTCGGGTAACCAGATATGTAATGGGAACATGGCTGATTTACCGGCGCCACCAATAAACACTAATGATAAACCCCATGTTAATAATGATACTCCTAAAAATGATGCAGTAGTTATACCGATAAATTGTGGTGACTGGTGATTTGTTAAGTTTTGAATTAACGTAGAAATATCCAGCGTTTGGGCGTGAAAACCCAGCATCAATATACCTATCAAAAAACCCAGATCCGCAAAACGGGTTACGATAAATGCTTTCTTCGAAGCGGCTACCGCAGAAGGTTTGTAAAAGTAATAACCGATCAAAAGAAAAGAAGAAAGGCCCACCAGTTCCCAAAAAATATATAGCTGGAAAATATTGGTTGAAAGCACCAAACCCAGCATAGAAAAAGTAAATAATGATAAGAAGGCAAAGTAAGTCGAGAACCGGTCCTCACCCTTCATATAGCCAAGACTAAAAATGTGAACCATTAAGGAAATAAAAGTGACTACCACGATCATCATCATTGAAATAGGATCGATCAATATGCCCATGTCAATAGAAATGCCGGGAGAAAATTCCAGCCAGGTATAGTTTAATGCGGTGATGTGACGATAGGTGCCATTCACTTTTCCATCAATGAAAAAATAATGATACGTAACATAAAGTGAAATGATTGCAGATGCCAGCAAAGCCACAGTTGCAATAATACCGCCGGATGTTTGAAAATATTTTCTTCCAAACAATCCTAATAAAATAAAGGTTGCTAATGGAAGTAAAGGAATAAGCGCTATGATTGAATAGTTCATACTGTCTCTTTAATATTTCATTTCTGCAGCATCTTCTATGTCGATAGATTTATGATTCCGGTATAAATTGATAATGATAGCGATGGCAACAGCAGCTTCTGCCGCTGCAATTGCGATAATGAAAATGGTAAAAAAGACACCATCCAGGTTTGCTGGGTGCAGGTATTTATTAAATGCAATAAAATTGATGTTCACACTATTTAATATTAATTCTATCGACATCAGCATCGTAATGATGTTGCGGCGTGTAAATAATCCATACATGCCGATAAAAAATAATGCTGTGCTTACAAATAATATATGTGTTAACGGTATTGTATTCATTACATTATTTCTTCTGCAGGTTGAACCGGGTTTACTAAAATATTCTTTGGTAACTGAAGCGGAGGCAACTCGTCTTTTTCAAACCCCTCAGGCAAACTACCCGGAACAGCGGGGGCCTTCATTGCTATAACAATACATCCTATCATTGAAGCCAGCAATAACATACTCACTACTTCGAACGGGAGTACGAAACCATGCTCAGTCGTACTCAGCATTTGCAAACCAATATCTGAAACATTCGCTGCAAGTGGTTTTGAAGACGTAGGCGTAAATTGATAATGCTGTATCAAATTATAAGTGAACGCCGTTCCAAATAAAACAGCCAGTAAAGAAATAATCAATTGTTTCTTTCCCGGCCTTATCATTTCGCTGCCACTTTGCTGCGTAAGAAAAATAGAAAAGATGATCAGTACAACGATCCCTCCTACATAAACCACTATCTGCACGGCGGCAATAAATTCTACCTGCATCCAGAAATACAAACCTGCTACTCCTATCAGCGAGAATAATAACCAGATAGCAGCCCTGAATATTTTAGTGGTGGTAACTGAAAGTAATGCAGCGCCTAAAATAAACGCAGATAAAATATAAAATATGATGGCTGATGCATTCATTATTCAATACCCTCTCTTATTTTAGAACCGGGGTTATTTAATTTCTTTGTAAGCGTGTTACGATCGAATACACTATGTTCAAAGTTCTGCGCCATCTTTATCGCATCTGTGGGGCATGCTACAATACACAGGTTACACATGGTACATAATTCCAGGTGATATATAAACGTGTCGATCGCTTTTTTCTTTTTACCATCAGGCTGTATATCAAACTTTGTAATGATCTTGATCGTACCATTCGGGCAGGCCAGCTCGCAGGCAGTACAACCCGTGCAGGCATGTTCATTTTTCTCATCATGAGGCATTACAACTTCACCACGAAACCTTTCAGAAAGCTGTGCCCTGAATTCAGGATATTGCTCAGTAATAATTTCCCGCGGGGTTATAAAATACTTACCTGTCCGCCGCATGCCGATGAGCAGCGATTTAACACCTGAGTAAACATCTTTTATATATTCTTTTAGAAACATCTTATTTTTTTCTTTTGAAAGAGGCTATCACTTTTTTATCAATCTTCTATCCCTAAAAGTGCCAGCCCATGATGGCGACCACGGTCATCAACAATAAATTAAACATACTGATCGGTAATAAATATTTCCATTCTAAACTTAGTAATTGGTCAACCCTTAACCTCGGGAACGTCCACCTGAACCACATAATTAAAAATATCAGCAAGAAAGTTTTCCCAAAGAACCAAACCGAGGAAGGAATAAAATCCATGATGTGGTTAAATCCCTGCCAACTTCCTATATGAAGTGGCATCCATCCACCTAAAAAAAGTGTAGCTCCTATAGCGCAAACGATAAATATATTAATGTATTCAGCAAGGAAAAATAATGCGAACCTCATTCCGGAATACTCTGTATGGAAACCCGCGGTGAGTTCAGATTCTGCTTCCGCTAAATCAAACGGTGCCCTGTTAGTTTCAGCAGTAACGGCAATAATAAAAATTACGAATGCGATTACTGCTGGGATGTGGCCCTTAAATAACCACCAACCATTTCTTTGTGATTCGATGATCTCAGAAATTTGTAAACTTCCGGTAAGAACAACAATTGATATAATTGATAACCCGGCAGACAATTCATAACTCACTATTTGCGCACCGCTTCTCATAGCGCCTAACATCGAATATTTATTATTACTGGCCCATCCTGCCATTAATATGGCGATAACAGAAATAGAAGAGATTGCTGTAACATATAATACTCCAATATTCAGATCCCAAATCTGAAAACCTGTGGCAAATGCAATCGGTGCAAGTATCAGCATTGCCACTATCATAATCACAAAAGGCGCCAGGTTAAATAAAAATTTATCGGCACCATCGGGCGTTAATCCTTCTTTTAATAAAAGCTTTAAGGTATCAGCCGTTGTTTGCAGCATACCGAAGGGGCCCACCCTATTCGGACCTAAACGAATTTGCATATGCGCTGCTACTTTTCTTTCCATCAGCACCAGTATCAAACCCAGTATGGCAAACAAACTAATAGCTAAGAAAATCACGATGGCACACTCAACCAGCAGCGCCATGTTTGCACTCATATTATTGTGCAGCCATTTTTCAATTCCGTTTGTTATGCCTTGTAAACTAAACATGTACCTGTTCTGGTTTAAGATGCGGTTTATTTATAATTAGTTTATCTGTCTATATCCGGTATTACCAAATCCAGCGTTCCCATTGTTGCCATCAGGTCGCCTATCTTACTTCCTTTTGCCATATGCTCCAATGCAGAAAGATTAGAAAAACCGGGTGACCTGAATTTTATCCTGTACGGCGTAGCTCCTCCTTCACTTACAATGTACACACCCAGCTCGCCTCTAGCCGTTTCAGCTCTTGTATAAAACTCTCCTTTAGGTAATTTCAAAACGGCTTTTGTTTTTGCCTGGAAATCTCCTTCTGGAATATTATCGATTAATTGTTCGATGATGCGAATACTCTGGTGCATTTCTTTTACCCTTACAAGATATCTCGCAAATGAATCTCCACCGGTCTCCAGTATTTCATCAAACTCCACTTCATTATATAATTCATATGGATACAGTTTTCTTATATCACAATGAACACCGCTTCCTCTTGCAACAGGGCCAGTGCATCCATAAGATATGGCATCTTCTTCCGAAATATATCCAACACCTTTCATCCGGTTTTGAAAAATAATATTTCCTGTAACAAGCTCGTCATATTCATGGATCTTGCTTTTGAAGAGCTGGATAAAATCTTTTACTCTTTTCTGGAAGTTGGGATGAATATCATACATCACTCCGCCCGGTACCATGTAGTTCATTGTTAACCTGGCCCCGCATGTTTCTTCCATGATATCGTTGATCGTTTCCCTTTCCCTGAAAGCATAAAAAAACGGTGTAAAAGCGCCGAGATCCATTGCCATTGCGCCCCACCACAATTCATGTGAAGCAATGCGTGTTAATTCACTCATCAGAACTCTAATAAATTGAGCACGCCGGGGTATTTCTACCTGTAACCCTTTCTCTACACACATGGCGCATGCGTAGTTATTTATGTGTGAGCTCAGGTAATCCATCCTGCTGGTAACATAAATAAACTGGCGGTAGGAAAGACTCTCACACATTTTTTCTATGGAACGATGTATATAACCAAGATGTGGTTCTATCTTTTTAATTGTCTCCCCGTCCAGCGTAACAATAAGATGCAGTACCCCGTGTGTAGCGGGGTGCTGCGGACCAATGTTGATGATCAGGTCCGTTTCCGATCCGGCTTTGATATTATCTTTTATTATTTCCGTTTCTGTGTACATCTTAAAAAGAAGTATTATTTATAGCTTAATCATGTTTACCGGATCCTCGTAATCTTTCCGCAATGGCCATCCTTTCCATTCATCAGTTAGAAATAATCTGCGTAAGTCGGGATGATGTAAAAATTTCACCCCGAACAGATCATAAACTTCCCGCTCGTGAAATTCTGCTGTGCGCCATATATCTGATACCGTTTCAATCTCCGGGACAGATCGGTCAAGATTTACTTTTACAACAATGGTGTGGCGGTGAGTCGTGGAAGTAAAGTGATACACCATAGTGAAATGCGTTTTCCAGTCAATACAGGTGAGACAAAACAAATAGTCCATATTTATTGCCGGTGCAAGGCGCTATTGATTAGCGAACTCTTTCCATTCTTTCGCCTCAACAATTATATTGAGCCACTCTCCCGTCTCATCGAAAACAGCAGGTGGATGTATTGCAGTAATATTTGATTTTAATTCTTCAAATGGCATCGTTGTTCAATTCTGTTTTTACCTGCTTTATTTTCTTCACGTAATTATCTTGCTTCTCTTATTTGTTCTCTTGTAAGACCACTTTTTATTTTTTCCTGGAGGCTGATGAGTGCATGCAGTAATGCTTCAGGGCGTGGCGGGCAACCCGGTATATACACATCAACAGGAATTATATGGTCGGCACCCTTTACTACAGAATAAGTATTATAAAAAAAAGGTCCCCCGCTAATAGCACATGCGCCCATCGCTATCACATATTTAGGATCCGCCATCTGGTCGTATAACCGTTTTAAAACAGGCGCCATCTTATTTACAATCGTCCCCGCAATAATAATTACATCGGCCTGTCTCGGTGAAGCCCTTGCTACTTCAAAACCAAACCGCGAAAAATCATATTTCGCAGAAGCGACAGACATCATTTCAATACCGCAGCAACTGGTTGCAAACGTAAGCGGCCATAAGGAATTAGATCTGCCCCAGTTTACCAGATCCTGCAGCTTGCTTAATATCAAACCACCATCAGAGGTAGGATGTACTTCGCCGGGGAAATTTGATTGTACCTTATTATCTACATCCATTTTAAAGCTCCTTCTTTATGCGCATATAAAAAACCCATGAATAAGATGAAAAGAAATATTGATATCTCTACCAACGCCATCATACCCACTTTCTTTACTACTACCGCCCAGGGATACAGAAATATAATTTCCACATCGAATATTAAAAAAAGTAAAGCGAAAAGGTAATAGCCCACATGAAATTGTTTCCATGGCGAAGTTTCAGTAGGAATGCCACACTCATACGGCTGGCCCTTCCGAGGGTTCTTGCTGCCTTTTACGAAAATTTTAGAGACCAGTATGCCCCCGGCGGAAAAAACTATTGCTGCAATTGTTAGAATAATCAATGAGACAGAACCCATATATCTGTTTTATTAGCGAGCTGGCAAAAGCCTGTAACTGGCTCTTAAATATAGGATTTTTTAGATAGTTTGATAAGGATGAAAAATATCTTCCCATCAATTTAACACGCACTGTTGCAGTATTTTCCCTCTTTGTCCTGATAATTATTTTGCAGCATGCTTTTTTAAATAAATATGGCGCAGAAAAGCAGAATTTCCAGCTTCCATTTTCAATTATCATGAATTAAACGAATGGTATAATCATTGAGGCTGAAGCCAGATAAAAAATAATCATTATGAAAAAAATCACAACATTATTCAGTATGGTACTGCTGGTAGTTTCGCTGGCAGCTACAAATCCTGTAATCGCACAGAGCAGTAAAGATGATGACACTACAACATCACGCAACAAGGACAATGATAATGACTCAGGAAAATGGGGGCTCGCCGGCTTAGCAGGACTACTTGGATTATTGGGATTAAAAAGAAATGATGACAAGGACCGGGTTCAAAGAACAGATACCACACGAGTAAGACCATAAGAAAATCCCGGCAACAGCCGGGATTTTTACTTTATATACTTGATTATACTTTATACCATTAACCTTAACAGGAAGCTGCATTGTTTATACCTTACATTCTTTATCAATCATGACCAAACTTTTCACGCCACTTACCATTCGATCTGTTCAATTTAAGAACCGGATTTTTGTATCCCCAATGTGCCAGTACTCTTCCGAAGATGGCTTTATGAACGACTGGCACCTTGTTCATTTAGGCAGCCGTGCAATTGGTGGCGCTGCCGCGGTTTTTACAGAGGCCACGGCCGTTTCACCTGAAGGACGGATCACCTCGTGGGACGCCGGCATATGGAAAGATGAACATGTGCCCAATCTTAAAAAGATCACCAGTTTTATTTCCGCAAATGATGCAGTACCGGGAATACAACTGGCGCATGCAGGAAGAAAAGCCAGTACGCTACAACCGTGGAAGGGCGGTGAACAAGTTCCACCAGATCATGAACACGGCTGGCAGATTGTAGCACCTTCACCTGTTCCGCATAAAGAAGGAACAATGATACCGCATGAAGTTTCATTAACTGAAATTGATACGATCATTAATGATTTTAAATTGGCTGCCACAAGAGCATTAAATGCAGGCTTTAAAATAATAGAACTGCATGGCGCCCATGGCTATTTGCTTCACCAGTTTTTATCTCCGTTATCAAACCGGCGTAGCGATGAATATGGAGGGAGTTTTGAAAACAGGATAAGATTCATTTTAAATATTGTAAAAGCTACCCGTTCTGTATGGCCCGCTGATCTGCCGCTATTTTTTAGAATTCCCGCAACGGATTATACTGAAGGAGGATGGAACGAAAACGATTCGGCTAAACTCTCTAAAATTTTAAAGCAATATGATGTTGATCTCATTGATTGCTCTTCCGGGGGATTAGTACAGGGAGTAAAAATTAAAACATATCCCGGCTACCAGGTTGCATTCGCAGAAAAAATTCGCAGGGAAGCAGGTATCCTTACCGGGGCAGTAGGATTAATTACTGAAACAAACCAGGCCGAAGAAATTTTATCCCTTGAACAGGCAGATGTAATTTTCCTGGCAAGACAATTACTCAGGCAACCTTATTTTGCATTGCAGGCGGCTGCAGAATTAAATGAAGATGTTCAATGGCCGGTACAGTATGAGAGAGCGAAATAATTCAAAAGGGCAGGCTGTCTTTTTTGATTTTTGACTTTTGAATTTCTACTTGCATCTTTTGACTTCTTTACCTTTGCATAATAATAACTAGCACATGAAAAAAACACTCTCCTGGCTACTGGCCAGCTTTCTTTTTACAAGTATCCTTAGAGCACAAACAATTACAGCTACGGTACCAAAATCTATCTATGATCAGCACGAAGCTTTCGCACCCATGTTTTATCCTTCTTTTGGCGATGAAGTAAGAGCGGCTGACGGTACACCCGGACCTAAATACTGGCAGAACCGTGCAGATTACAACATCACTGCATCACTGGACGATGAACAGCAATCACTGGATGGTTCTGTTACGATCACTTATACAAACAATAGCCCGCAATCACTACCATTTGTGTGGTTGCAGCTGGATCAAAATATATACAACCAGGAATCAAGAAGTGTTGCAGCAACAGCAGTAACAGGTGGTCGGTGGGCCAACCGTAATTTTAACGGCGGATACAATATCACATCAGTTAATTTAATTGAGAATGGAAAAGAAACCAGGGCGAACTACCTGATCTCTGACACCCGCATGCAAATCAAATTACCCTCTTCTGTTAAACCACAAGGTGGAAAATTGCAGATACGCATCACTTATAATTTCAAAATTCCTGAATACGGTACAGATCGTATGGGTCGTCTCAATACCCGCAACGGATGGATATACGAGATTGCACAATGGTACCCAAGAATGTGCGTGTATGATAATATTTACGGATGGAACACTTTGCCTTATCTAGGCCAGGGTGAATTTTATCTTGAATATGGAAACATAGATTATAGCATCACCGCTCCTGCATCTCATATTGTTGTAGGATCGGGAGAGTTACTCAATCCGCAGGAAGTCTTAACTGCAGAACAGATCAGCCGTTTAAGAACAGCAAGCCAAAGCGATAAAACGGTAATTATACGATCAGAATCAGAAATCAATCAAATTTCTTCCCGCCCTTCCGGCAAACAAAAATTAACATGGAAATTTCGATGCACAAATACAAGAGACGTTGCCTGGGCTTCATCAAAAGCATTCGTATGGGATGCCGCAAGAATGAATTTACCCAGCGGTAAAAAAGCACTTGCACAATCTGTTTATCCTGTTGAATCTGCAACAGACAGCGCATGGAAACGTTCAACAGAATATGTAAAAGGCGCCATCGAATATTATTCGGGTTATGTCTACGAATTTTCTTATCCCGTTGCTACCAACGTCGCGGGAATTGTGGGCGGAATGGAATACCCGGGAATTGTATTTTGCGGAAGTAAAGCAAAAGGTGAAAGTCTTTGGGGCGTTACTTCTCACGAGTTTGGCCATAACTGGTTTCCGTTGATCGTTGGAAGTAATGATTGAAAATTTCCATGGATGGATGAGGGCTTTAATACTTTCATCAACTCCATGGCAGACCGTAATTTTAACAGGGGTGAATATTATCATCCATCAGCAAACCGCCAGCTCTTCAGCAACTTTATGTTCAGCGATCGATCTGAAAGTATCATGACAGTACCCGATGTTACCAGCCCTGCCAACCTGGGAAATGTTGCTTATTCAAAACCGGGGATGGGCCTTGAAATATTGAGAGAAGAAATATTAAGTCCCGGCCGATTCGATAGTGCATTCAGTTATTATGTTCATCAATGGGCCTTCAAACATCCAACACCGTGGGACTTTTTTCACGTGATAGAAAACTACAGTGGAGAAACACTTGACTGGTTCTGGAGAGGCTGGTTTTTGAATAACTGGAAAGTTGATCAGTCAGTTGTTGGTGTTGAGAATACAACACAAAACGGCAATGTCATCACGATACAAAATTTAGAAAAACTACCCATGCCTGTAACTGTTGAGATTGAATACCAGAACGGCCAAAAGACACGCATGCATTTGCCGGTAGAAATATGGCAGCATGGAAATACCTGGAGGTTCAGAACTGCTTCAACAGATAAGATCACAAGAGTAACATTGGATCCCGATAAAAGATTACCTGATGTAACACCGCTTAATAATACCTGGAACGCACAGTAAAAATGAAAGGTTCAAAAAAAATGTCAACTTAAAAGGTTGACATTTTTTTTGTGGTTACCGGCCCATATCCCTGTGGCATCTTTCAAGGCGACGCTCCATTCAGGGTTCGGCTTTTCAATTGAGCTGAGAACCAGCGGTTTGAAATTTAATTTAACAGGCGGCCACCCCTTCTTATACATGCTTTTCCACATACAAAAAAATAATGCGGTGGTTCTGAAAGCAATTCATTTATTTGTCGCGGATTAGAACATTGGGCTTTAAATTTTCAATAACCACGCTAGGTTTATACAAACGCTATAACGACGCTCATGAGAAAAATTTACTTTCTGTTATTTATTTTATTTTCTATTGCTTCTTTCGAGGCAAGATCCCAGGTTGTTGTCAGCCAGATCTACGGGGGCGGTGGTAATTCTGGAGCCACCTATAAAAACGATTTTATTGAATTGTTTAATGCTGGCAATTCTTCTGTTAGTGTTGCAGGATGGTCAGTTCAATATGCATCCACAACAGGGACAGGCTGGAGTAAAACTGATCTTTCCGGAACCATTCCTGCACATGGATATTATTTGATCCAGGAGAGCGCAGGTACAGGAGGAACAACAGCATTACCCGCACCTGATGCAACCGGGAGTATAGCCATAGCCGCTGGTGCTGGTAAAGTAGCGTTGTTGAATACTAATATCCTCATTTCTTCTGGCATAAGCTGTCCATCCGGAATAAGCCTGATAGATCTGGTAGGCTTCGGAAACAGCACCAACTGCTTTAAAGGAAGCGGTCCCACTCCATCACCCGGTAATACGACATCAGTTCTAAGAATAAATAATGGTTGCACAGATACTAATAATAATAGTTCCGATTTTTCAACCGGAACCCCCACACCAAGAAATACGAGTTCACTAATCAATACATGCGTAGTCGCCTGTACCCCGCCAGCTAACCAGCCAACTGCTTTAAATCTTAGCTCCACCAGTCAAAGCATAAATGGAAACTTTACTGCTGCTATAGGCGCTGATAATTATCTCGTTTTAATTAGTACCTCAAATTCCTTGAACCAGTTACCCACTTCCGGAACGAGTTACACTCCAGGAGCAACTTTAGGCAATGCGCAGGTTGTCTCTGTGAATGGAACCACATTTACTGCAACGAGTCTTCTGTCATCAACCACGTATAACTTTTTTATATTCTCTTATAACAATACCGGGAAATGTTTTAATATCAATTCGCCATTAAAGGGAGTAATCACTACTTCTGCATCGGCTGTTGCATCATTTATTATTTCTCCTCCTGCCGATTTTGGAAATGTGTGCATCAATACGTCTGCAAGTCCTAATTCATTTACAATTGATGGTAATAATCTTAATGGAACCAATATTGCCATCGCAACAATTTCGGGTTTCACTTTCGCCGAATCACTTGCGGGGCCCTATAGCAGCACCCTGAGTTTTTCTTATACAGGCAATAGTTTTACGGCGAAACAGGTTTATGTAAAATTCTTCCCTGCTGCAGTTCAGTCCTATAATAATAATATCATTGTAAGCGGTGGAGGTGTTAGCAGCTATACTATTCCTGTTACAGGTTCAGGCATTAACACAGCGCCAACTGTAACTGCTAACAGCGCTTCCGGTATTACGAGCAACGCTGCAATACTTCAGGGAATTATATCTTCCAATGGCTGTACAGCAATAACGGCTTATGGAATTGAATACAGCACCGTAAGCGGATTCACGAATGGTTCAGGCACACAGGTTTCAGCAACAAATTTAATCGGTGGTGCGTTCAGCATTAATCTTACAGGACTTGCTGCTAATACAATTTATTTTTATAAAGGTTTCGCAGTTAATAGCAGTGGTACTTCATACAGTTCACAACAAAGTTTTGCAACTACTGCCATTCCTGTTGTAATGAACGATCTTCCTTTTTTAAGTTTTACAGAAGGCTTTGATGATGTTGCTACCTGGACTAACAATTTTACTTCGGGAAATGGTGCCAGTCATTTTTCATCTGTTCCCATAGGTGGCAGTACAACAATTCCGAATGCTTCGAAAATAACTGTCTCAACAAGCAGTTTTGCTACAGGCACGTCTCCTGGCGTGCAAAAAGGGAATGAAAATATTATACTCCTCACGACAGGCGGTACAAATGCAGAAAATTCTTCATCAGCCGCCATTGATTTTTATATGGATTTCACCAATGTAAATGCAGGCACATTAAGTTTTGACTGGGCATCAGTAAATAATTCCACAGGTAACAGAAATGGTTCGCTTAGAGTCTATGCCAGTGTTAATGGCACCAGCTTTACTGAGTTAACGGATGCAGATGTTTTGAATTTTACAAATAATGTTCTTACAAGTGGCTCGGTAGTAAATGTACAGTTACCAGCTTCTTTTAATAATAACCCAAATGCAAGAATCAGGTTTTATTATCACAATGGTACAGGTGATAATGCCAATCAAACACTCTCCCGTCCCAAGATCAGCATAGATAATTTAACCGTTACTGCTGTATCAAATACACCTTGTGTTACACCTGTATCGCAACCAACCAACCTCGTTTTTGGAAATATTACTGATGTTTCTATTGAGGGAAGCTTCACTGCAGCGAGCCCTTCTCCAAACGAATACCTCGTGGTGATGAGCAGTAACAGCAGCCTTACTTCGCTGCCTGTTGATGGACAGGTTTATAATTTAGGCGATAACATCGGCGACGGCGCTGTGGTATCAAAAGGTCGTTCACTCAGTTTTACTGCGACGCAATTATCGGGATCAACTGCATATTACTTTTTCATATTCCCTGTCAACAGCGTTTGTCTTGACGGACCAAAATATTCCAGTGATAACCTGCTTACCGGCTCGGCCACAACAGCAGCCGGAATTCCGCCGTGTGCGTCACCTGCTGATCAGCCTTCAGGCTTATCATTAAATGCAGTTTCCTCAAATACTATTCATGGCGCATTCACACCAAACACCGCGAATGAATTCCTGGTATTAAGAAGCACCTCAGCATCTTTAACTGCATCACCTTTAGCGGGACAAGTATATAATAGCGGCGATGTTATCGGTAATGCGACGGTAATTCAAAGAAGTGCTGCGGCATCATTCAATGCATCTGGTTTAGCGCCGAACACCGCTTATTATTTTTATGTTATCAGTCTTAATTCTCAGGGTTGCATTAATGGCCCTGCTTATAATACGAGCACCCCACTTGCTGCTTCAGTGTCAACCCTGCCTTTGCCAGCATGCTCAACACCTGCTGCTCAACCAACGAATCTGTCTTTTAACACCACAAACAATTCAATAGCAGGAACGTTTAATGCCAGTGGAACTGATTATAACTATTTAGTGATAATGAGTACGCAGTCATCACTTTCTGCATTTCCTGTTGATAATTCAGATTATAACCCGGGTACCGGCCTTGGTGGCGGAACCGTGATTGCCAACAGTGCTGCTACCAGTTTTACTGCAGGCAGTTTACTCAATTCAACTACTTATTATTTCTTTGTTTTCTCAGCCAATAAAAATTGTTCAGGTGGCACTAAATATTTGTCACTGTCTCCGTTAACAGGAAACACAACGACAACCAATGCGCCTGCAAACAATTATTATTTCGGAACACTGCACTCGCATTCTGATTACTCGGATGGCAATAAAGATCATCCTGGTTTTAAACCAACAGATGATTACAATTATGCTTTAGGTTCGCAGGGAATGGATTTCCTTGGTATCTCGGAACATAATCATTTCTCATCACCTGATAATCCGGGTAACCTAATTGCGAACTATCATTCAGGAATTACAGAAGCGAAAAACTTTACCGCCGCGCATCCCGGATTCCTCGCTTTATATGGCATGGAGTGGGGTGTGATCTCCGGTGGAGGACACGTTGTTGTGTATGGTGATAATATGGATAAATTATTCGGATGGGAATCTAATGTGGGTGGAACAACAGGACCCAATTATGATGTCTTCGTTCCCAAAAGTGTATATACGGGTCCAACCGGATTGTTTAAAAGTGTAAACGATTATGTTGGCAAGAATACATTCGCGACACTGGCCCATCCTAACAATACAGACTATAACAATTTATCGAACAGTGCGTACGATGCTGTTGCAGACAGCGCTATCGTAGGTACTGCTGTTGAAAGCGGGCCAGCCACTTCAACCAATACTTCCTATAGCAACCCGCCTTCGTCAATGGCTTATCTCTGGTACTATCAAAAAATGTTGTCGAGAGGATATCATTTAGGACCGGTTATCGATCATGATAATCATAACACCACTTTCGGAAGAACTACTTATGCAAGAACCGCCGTGATCGCTCCGGCATTAACGCAATCAGATCTCGTAAAAGCAATAAGGGACATGCATTTTTATGCAACAGAAGATGTAGATGCAAAAGTTGATTTCAATATTAATTCAAGAATGATGGGTTCGGTGTTTACAGACAGGAACGCTCCTGCTATTTCTGTTAGCTTAACAGATGCTACCACCAATACTTCTAATGCTGTGATC
>JAQBNK010000178.1 GCA_028288595.1 Chitinophagaceae bacterium | reverse complement strand
TTTATGGAGGTGCTTTATCTGCAGGATTATTAAAACCTTATTATCTCAAAGTGTTTTCCAGCAACAACCAGTTGAAGGATATAAAATATGATACGGACTCAACAAAAGCCAAATTTCTTGATATCACGGCTGTTTCAGGATCCTCGGGATTTACAAAAGGATTTAGTGAAATGAAATTTGTCCCGGGCATACAGGGCCGCATGGCAGTAAGGTTCGACTATGGCCGCTACAACGAACTACTTTCTGCCCTTGAAACGGGATTAAATTTTTCCTACTATACCAAGCCAATGCCTATAATGGCTAATAACACGGCTAAGCGCTTCTTTTTCAATGCATACGTTGCATTGGTTCTTGGTAAACGAAAGTGAGTTAATTTTGCCTCGCTGATGGTAAACTGTTGAATTACGGAAACGAAATAAAGCGACTCAACAATTTACCAATGAGACAATTCAGCAATTAAACAAATTTCGTGATGCAGGAGCTACCCGTTGTAAGTGCGATAAAACCCTCAGAGACCAAGGTTAAAAAACCTGACTGGCTGCGTGTTAAATTACCCATCGGTGAGAATTACAAACATGTTCGCGGCTTAGTAGATACACATAAACTACACACGATCTGTGAGAGCGGTAATTGCCCCAACATGGGTGAATGCTGGGGAGAAGGAACTGCCACTTTTATGATCCTGGGAAATACATGCACACGCAGTTGCGGGTTCTGCGCAGTCGCTACTGGCCGCCCTGATGCGCTGGATTGGGATGAGCCGCAACGTGTAGCAGAAGCTATTAATTTAATGAAGGTGAAGCATGCAGTGATCACCAGTGTTGACCGGGATGAATTGAAGGATGGGGGATCGATAATCTGGTATAATACAATCAAAGCTGTCAAAGCTTTAAATCCCGATACAACACTTGAAACTTTAATTCCTGATTTTAAAGGGCAGCGTGAAAATATTCAGCGCATTATAGATGCTGCACCAGAAGTGGTAAGTCATAATATCGAAACCGTTGAAAGACTAACCAAACAAGTTCGTATACAAGCTAAATATCGCCGCAGTATAGAAGTATTGAAAATACTGAAACAGGGAGGCATGCGTACCAAAACAGGAATCATGCTGGGTCTCGGTGAAACTAAAGAAGAGGTTATCCAGGCAATGGAAGACCTGTGTGCTGTAAATACAGATGTTTTAACACTGGGTCAATACCTTCAGCCAACAAAAAAACATTTACCCGTACAGCGTTTTGTTCATCCTGATGAATTTAAAGAGTTGAAAAATATCGGGTATGAATTGGGTTTTGATTATGTTGAAAGCGGCCCATTGGTGCGTTCATCTTATCACAGCGAACGTCATGTGATAGAAGGATACGGAAGAAAAAAATGGGAAGAAGAAAAAGCATTATTTGTTTAATACATTTGATCCCGCTTTAAGCGGGATTTTTTTATGAAAAAAACACTACTGCTATTTTTATTTTTTCCTTTTATTGTGAATGCTCAGCTAAGATGGGTAAATGCTGATCAGCAGTTTTCTCCTTTACCGGTGGGGATTCATGTTTATTATTCCAGCGATAGTATTGATGGCAAACCGAACATTGCGTACTACGCTGAGATTGATATTAAGAACCGCGATCTTAATTTTTCTGCGCAGGTTGGTAATGGAAAACGTTATACACCATCTCAGTATTATGAGAAGGAAGGCTACCCTCTTGTAGTAGTGAACTCTTCTTTTTTTGAATTTGTTCATAACAGTAATCTTGGTGTTGTAATGAGCGATAAAAAATTACTTGCCTATAATTTGAAATCGCTTCCCTTAACGGGCAAGGATACATTCACTTATTATCATCCGTATTACAGTGCCATAGGGATCGATAAAAAGAGAAACGCAGATGTGGCATGGACCTATACCGATTCAGCATTGCATTTTCCTTATGCGATTCAGCATGCCGTTATGCCGCAAAGAGATTCTGTAAAACAATACCAGCTTACAAAGAAGCAGCTTCGGAAATATGGTTTTAAAAAATGGAAAATGATGGTTGCTGCAGGTGGCGGCCCGGTTATTTTGCAGGATGGAGAAATAAAAGTTTCGAACCAGGAAGAAAGGAAGTTTACAGGAAAAGCTATCGATGATAAACATCCAAGAACAGTAATGGGGTATACTAAAGATGGTAAGCTTATCATCTTGATGATACAGGGCCGTTTTAATGGTAAAGCAGAAGGCGCTACATTAAAACAGGAGGCGCAGATATGTAAAGACCTCGGTTGTGTAGAAGCAATTAATCTTGATGGTGGCGGCAGCAGTTGTATGCTGATAAATGGTAAAGAAACGATTCAGCCTTCTGATAAAGAAGGACAGCGACCCTTACCGGCCGTATTTATGATAAGAAGCAGAAAACAGTAAGATTATAAATTGAAAATCGAAAGTTAAAAATCTAAAATGCAGTAGTCCACATTCTAAATTTTCAACTTTCGATTTTCAATTTCAATTTTTGTTCTACTTCATTTCCCAAACCAGTGCGCTGGCTCCTAAGATCGCCGCGTCTGATTCTTTAAGTTCACTAAAAATCAGTTTGACTTTATCCTGGAAAATGGGCAGCAGATTTTCCTCCATATGCTTACGTGTTGGATCTAATAATAATTTCCCTGCTTTACATAATCCTCCGAATAAGATGATCGCTTCGGGTGAAGAAAACATCACAAAGTTCGCGAGTGCTTTGCCTAATATTTCCCCGGTAAAGCGGTAAACCTCTATGGCTAATTCATCACCTTTAATGGCGCATTCATAAACAATACGGCTATCAAGCTGATCTGCGGGAACATCTGCCATCATAGACTTCTTTTCCGGATTCAGTTTCATTATTTCGAGAGCGGTAAGTCTTACACCTGTTGCACTGCAATAGGCTTCAAGAGAACCTTTCATGTTTGTGCCCCAGTGCATACGTCCGTCTGGTATAATGATGGTGTGTCCCAGTTCACCTGCGAAACCATCATGGCCATAGATCAGCTGGCCATTAGCAATAATACCGCTGCCTACACCGGTCCCTAAAGTGATCATAATGAAATCCATAATACCCCGTGCTGCGCCATACATTGCTTCACCTACGGCTGCGGCGTTTGCATCATTGGTTAACGATGAGGGGAGTTTAAATCTTTCGGTTACCAGGTCGGTTAAATAAATGATGCCATCCCATTCCAGGTTTGGCGCATATTCAATTGTGCCTTTATAGAAATTACCATTTGGCGCACCAATCCCAATGCCTTTTATATTTTCTTTCCCTACCCTGGTAATAATTGGTTCAAGGCATTTATAAAGTTCATCAACAAAAACTTCAGGAGTTGCATGATCACGGGTAGACATATCTCCCTGTTCAATAATATTACCCCGGTGATCAACAATGCCGAATTTAGTATTCGTTCCACCGATATCAATACCAATGGCGAGGTCTTTCGAAAAGTCTGTGATAGCCATTTTTATTTCCTGTTTTCAGTTACATCTAAAGCGCCTTCCGGTGAAGTGGTGAGGGGTTCAAGATCCGGGTCAACCTGCGAATCATAATCAAATCCCTGTTTCCTTAGAATTCCTCTTACTATAAAGGCAAAAAATGCAAGGTAAGCGAAGCATAACACCGCAACCCAGTATGATTGATGTATACCATAACCCACAACAGTTGAATTTGATTGCAGGTAATCGGCGAGTTTACCTTGTATAGGAGGAATAATACCGCCGCCTAATATCATCATGATCAAAAATGCGGAGCCCTGCGTTGTGTATTTACCCAAACCTGTTATAGCTAAAGTAAAAATAGCGGGCCACATGATTGAACAAAACAGGCCACCGCTCATGAAAGAATAGATGGCAATTTTACCGGTGCTGAAAATACCAATCAGCATCGCAAGTATACCTAAGGTGCTAAATATAAGCAGTGTTCTTGCCGGCTTGTCCTTACTAAAATAAAATGCAGCAATTTGTACGAACACGCAAAGAATATAATAATACAATGGCTGAACATTATACTTCGATATAGCATTAACAGCTATTACAATACCGAAC
>JAQBNK010000176.1 GCA_028288595.1 Chitinophagaceae bacterium | reverse complement strand
AACATTCATGGCTTTTTTCATATCACCGCTGGCAACTACCGCGGAAATATTTCTTTCAGAAGCGCCTTGTGCAATGGCACGTACATTAATACCATTTCTTCCGAGGGCATTAAACATTTTACCACTGATACCCGGGTGACTTTTCATATTATCGCCAATCAATGCAACGATAGCCTGTTGTTTTTCTACAATAAGAGAATTTACCAGTCCCGAGGCAATTTCAGTATCGAAGGATATATCAACTACTCTTTTAGCTTTATCAGCCATACTCTCATCAACACCAACACAGATCGAATGTTCAGAAGAACTTTGGGTGATGAGGATCACGTTGATATTTTCTTTTGCCAAAGCCTCGAATAATCTTTTTGAAAAACCAGGAACGCCCAGCATGCCGCTGCCTTCAAGACTTAGCAAAGCAATTTTAGGAATACCGGAAATTCCGCAGATACCATTTTTAATATGCGGACTTTCACTTTCTATCCTGCTTCCTTCATGTTCGGGTGAGAATGTATTTTTTATATGAACCGGGATGTTTTTTTTCATTACCGGCTGTATTGTTGGCGGATAGATCACCTTCGCACCAAAATGCGAAAGCTCCATGGCTTCCTGGTAAGACACGCGGTTAATGATCCTTGCATTATTAACTATCCGCGGATCCGCGGTCATTATGCCGCTAACATCTGTCCATATTTGTAAAACAGTTGCGCCTAATGCGGCAGCAATAATAGACGCTGTGTAATCAGAGCCACCGCGGCCAAGTGTGGTTGTGTTATTGCTTTCATCAGAAGCGATAAAACCCGGCAGCACGATAAGGAGTGAAGATTGCGAATTAAAATATTCAGTGATCTGCTTATTAGTGACATCAAAATCAACCGCGGCTAAATTATAATGCGTATTTGTCCTGATGAGCTCCCGTGAATCTTTCCATTCATGCCCGATATTTAATGATTTGAGATAAGATGAAAGAATACATGATGAAAGTATCTCACCATAACTTAATAAACGGTCTTTTGTCCGGAGCGACAATTCACCTAGTAGAAAAGCGCCATTGCATATGTCTTCAATATCATTACACAAGGTTTTCACTTTGCTTAATACACTGCTTTGCTGCGAAACGGGGATCAATGATTTAACTGTTTCAAGATGTTCTTTTTCTGAATTGCTTAATAACTCTTTATAATGTTCATCACATTTAGCCGCAAGTTCACCTGCATTTAATAAAGCATCTGTTGTCTTGCCCATGGCTGAAACAACAACGACTAATTTATCTTTTTCCAGTTCTGACCTGAGTATGGATACGACCTGTTCAATTTTTTTTGCGCCGGCCATTGAACTGCCGCCAAATTTTAATACCTGCATGTTTTGAAAATTGTATGAGAAGAAGAATAACTGCGCAAATTCGTAAAGAATATGCAGCCTTTGCCCGGATGGTGATATGGAAATGTACAACCCTTAGCGGGTTGTAATAATTGTTGTAGTTGTAATTACACAACGGGATATGGTAAGTGTTACCCTGTTTAAAGAAAGAATAATATGATTGCTGATGAATGACACTTTACTTCTGAAAAACGAAAATAATGAGGGGGGTTTATATAACAAGCGTTAGCATGAATGGATATAGACACAGAGGCGAGAGGAAGAAGCCTGCACAGGTCTCTTTGTGTTTCTTTCTGTCTTCTGCCTTTGTAGCAACCGTTGTATATAAAAATCGTATTTGCCAATTCCCCTAGGACGATTAATTGCGCCTGCTGTCATTCAGATCTTAACATAGTTATAGCAACTAAAATTAGTTAGGTCTTAGGGGCATTTTGACTGATGTGTGTTATACTAATAAAACGACAATCAATTATGAAAACGACTAACATTCTCATGATGCTTTGCAGCTTTGTAATTACGATAGCAGCGTGCGAAAAAAATGTATCGTCCCGCTTAGGTACAATAAAAACAAGTAAATCTGAACTGAAGATCGGAGACTCACTCGGGGTACACCTGCAGAATATTCCAGGCGGCGCTGTAGCAAGATGGTCAGTAGAACCTTCAGCCGGAACAAGCATGGATAGTCTATACAGCACAGGGTGGAATGTTATTGCATTTAACCAGCCAGGTACCTATATCATCACTGCTGAAATACGAATAGTACCTTCAAATTGCACTCCTTCTCCGGGCCATGATACCTGTTTCAATAACGCGACGATTGCACAAAGACTTTCAAGCACAGTAATCGCTAGGAACTGATAATCATCACCTCTGTTTTATATCAGGTTCTGACTAAGACAAGAACAATGAACTTTTAATGATAGATTTAGTTTCTGAACGCGGCTAAAGAATTTCAAATACCCCTTTCCGCCTGGTCCAAAAACAATCTGCATGTTTTAGAAAATAAAATCTTAATAATTGAAAGCAATCATCTACACAAAATACGGGGGCCCTGAAGTTCTGCAGCTAAAGGAAATAGAAAAACCTTTTCCAAAAGACGATGAGGTACTTATCAAAGTTCATGCGGTATCAATCAACGATTGGGATATGGGCTTGCTGCATGGAGATTTCATTAATCGGATACTAAATGGTTTTTTTAAACCAAAGAAAAAAATACTGGGTTCTGATATTGCCGGGGTGGTTGAACAAGTTGGTAAAAATGTGTCGCGGTTTAAAACAGGCGATCATGTTTATGGTGATTTAAGTGGTGTATGGGCCGGCTTCGCGGAATATACCTGTGCGAGTGAAAAAGCATTAGCACTCAAACCTGCGGGTATGAGTTTCGAAGAAGCATCCGCAATACCTCAGGCAGCAATGCTGGCAGTACAGGGCCTTATTGATATAGGAAAAATTAAACAGGGACAAAAACTCCTGGTTAATGGCGCAGGCGGAGGTATTGGAAGTTTTGCGGTGCAGATTGCCAAATTATATGGGGTTGAAATTACCGGTGTTGACAGCACTTCTAAATTAGATATGCTGCGCTCAATAGGCTTTGATCACGTGATAGATTATACACAGGAAGACTTCACTAAGAATGGGCGACGTTACGACCTTATACTTGATGTTAAGACGAATCGTTCCATTTTTGATTGTTGTCGTGCACTATCTCCTGGTGGAGTTTATGTAACAGTTGGTGGTTCGATGGGCCTACTCTTCCAGGCTTTATTTTTTAGATCTTTCCTTTCCCTGATTAGTAAAAAGCACATACGTATCGTAATGCTGAAGCCGAACAAGGATCTGGCTTATATGAATGAACTTTTCGAAGCCGGCAAAATAAAACCTGTTATAGACGGTCCGTATAAGCTGGAACAATTTATTAAAGCCATCAGGCTTTTTGAAAGTGGTGATCACAAAGGGAAAGTAGTAATAACGATGTAATAATAGATATCAGTAAGTACCCAGACAGCCGCACACTCGTCGGTACATACTCGTTCTCAAACATAATTTATTTTCAGCGATGCGCTGCCCGCTTATAATTATCTATCCTTCGGCTCATATGGTCGCTCGTCTACAGGTTCTGCTGCAAATGGTACAAAGAGCTTTCTAATGTTTCTTTCAGCTCATTTTAATAAGCCGACTTAAACATGCTTCTCCAATCTATATCTAATATAGGCGACACCACATTACGTACTAAAATCCTCACCTATGATTATATCAAAATATTACTCACCAAAATTTTATCTTGATTCAGCGACCAGGCAGCTGCACATTTTCAAACAATTTTTCTCGGTTAAGATCTTATTGTTTTGTCTTTCACTTGTTTCTGTATCGGCTGGTTATGCCCGCCCGGTTAACAGTATGAGTATTGAAAAAACTAAGGCTGCTGTATCCACCAGTATTAAAGCTGGTATTGCGAAAGTAAAAGAAAGCATGTCTGACTTTTCTGATGCTGAAAGCAGGACCGCTATTTTTGAAGCAGGTTATCAAAATGATGCAAACGACAATGGTAACTGGACAGGCGGCAGAAGAGGTAAAGGTTCATTAGTAGGTACTAATTATGGTATCACCGCATCACTGCTCGCTTCTTACCTGGGACATAAACCAAGTGCCGCTGATATGAAAAATCTTTCGCCGGAAACAGCAAAAGAAATTTATAAGAAACTATACTGGAGCGAGATTAAAGGTGACGAGATCAAAAACCAGGAAACTGCAAACCAGATATATGACTGTGCAGTGAATATGGGTACTGGTACTGCGATCATGCTTAGCCAGCGGTCGCTTGGTTTACCTGAAACTAAAATAATGGACGAGGCTACGTTAGCCGCCTTAAATCAAAACTAATAATTTTGGGGTATGAAATACTTACTCCTCGCACTACTGTTTATCAGTTGTAACAATAACAAAAAACAAAATGAGCCTTCGGATAATAAAGCTGCAGGGAATAACAGTTCGGCTGTTGTTCCGGCAGGAGGTGAAAGCTCCTCACCCTGCGACAGTCTTTCCGCTGAACTGGAT
>JAQBNK010000130.1 GCA_028288595.1 Chitinophagaceae bacterium | reverse complement strand
TGCCGAGCAAAGAAGGAATCAATTCCGGATTTTTATTGATTGCAATTTCCCTGCACTCATTCTTAAGCAACATTTTTATGGCGATCAATACGTCACTATCATCATCAACTGCCAGAACCCTCGAATTTTTAAGACTCATTACAAAAGCGATGTTATGCTTCGGGTCAATTTACAATCTTGCTAACATCTAAAAAATGCCCTAATAAAAATTAGCAGAATTTGACATGCGAATCAACGATTGTATGAGTTCAATGTTTCCACGTGGAAAAATTGCGACGCAGGACTTAGCTTACCCCCTTGCATTTAAGTTAAAAGAGTAAAGGCGTTATCATTCTGTTCTCAAACTTTTTGCGGGATCGGCTAAGGCTGTTTTGATGGCCTGGAAACTAACGGTTACCATCGCAATAAGAAGACAAATAATACCCGATGCCAGGAAAATCCACCATTGAATTGTAATTCGGTACTGGTAATCCTGCAGCCATTTGTACATATACCACCATGCTACCGGGAAGGCGATAAGGCAGGAAATGGCCACCAGTTTTAGAAAATCTACTGAAAGCAATCTTGCAAGTGCCGGAATGGATGCCCCGAGAACTTTTCGAATTCCTATTTCTTTTGTTCTTCTTTCGGCCGTATAACCGGCCAATCCAAAAAGCCCGAAACAGGAAATCAAGATGGCAAGAGCAGAGAAGATACCTGCAAGCCTACCAACCAAAGTCTCCGTTTTAAACAACTGCTCAAATTGTTCTTCTACAAATTTAAATTCGACAGGATAGCCAGGATTGTTTGCCCTGATTATAGACCCCAGTTTACTCAGGGTTTGTTTAACGTCAGCATTCTTGCTAATCCTGATTGTGAGGTAGTTTGCATAAGACGTATCAGAAAACATAATCATGGGGGAAGGAGTTGCATACATGTTATTATATACAAAGTCATCAACAACCCCGATAACTGTACGGGCTGAACCGCCATTTACCAGTTTTATTCCTACTGCATCTTTTTTCCCGATTATTTTTTCGAATGCTCTGTTGATAATAACATTGTTGCTGTCAGCGGGAATATTATTATAAAAATTTCTGCCCTTTTTTATATGAATTCCCATTGTAGGGATATAGTCCGGTGTTATGCTTTCAACCGTTATCAATACTTGTTTAGACGGGTCTTTTCCTGGCCAGCTATAACCTCCGGTATTGCTTCCAAATTGGAGAATTGAACTTGAACTGATTGTAGCATTCTCCACAAGCCCGGTTTTAATCATTTCATCGCGAATCGGATAATAGCTCTTATGCATATTGCCGTTTAACTCGACATACACAAGTTTATCTTTTGCATATCCCAGATCTCTTTGCCTGGCATAACTAATTTGCTCATAAATAAGAATAGTTGAAATGATCAGAATCAGGGAAATACTGAATTGGAGTATTACCAGGCCCTTCCGGATAAAAACAGCGCCGAGTCCTGTATTCATTTTCTGAGCTTTCAAAACCATTACGGGGTTGAAAGAAGAAAGATAAAAAGCGGGATAGCTCCCGGCTAAGACACCGCAAATGAGTGCAATTAATAACAAGGAAAACAGATGAGAAGTATTTTCAATGGAAACGGAAAGCGTTTTACCAATAAGGAGATTAAAGGAGGGCATCAGCAGATACATAAGGCCTATCGAAACGAAAGCAGCGACCAGCGCAATGGTTATTGATTCACTGATAAATTGAATTACAAGCATTTTTTTGCGCGCACCCATTACTTTTCTGACACCGACCTCGCGTGCTCTTTTTTCAGATCTTGCAGTAGCGAGATTCATAAAGTTAATACAGGCAATCAAAAGAATAATCCATGCAATGGTAGTAAAGAGTTCTACATAGCGTATTCTTCCTCCTGCCTCCCGGCCATTGACAAACTGGTTATACAACCGCCATTTTTTTAAAGGGAACAAAAATATTTTAGCAACAGCTTCTTTGTTCTTCGTTTGGATAAAGCTATACAGCTTTTTGTTGATAGCTGTCAGATCAGTGTGTGGCTGCAGTTTCACAAAAGTCCACACTCCATTGCTATTCCATTGACGGAGCCAACTGTTTTTTCCCTCAAATAAATGGTATGATGCCAGCCAATTGAATGGTACTGTTACATTCGTGGGAAGGTCTTCGAAAACGGCCCGAATTATGAAATCATTTTTGTTGTCAACTTTCAGGGTTTGACCCACGGGATCTTTCCTGCCGAAAAAATTCTCAGCAAGTTTACGTGAAATTACCACACTATGTAGTTCCGAAAAGACACCATGTAGAGAACCCCGGATAATCTTAAGATGGAAAATTGAGGTAAAGGACGAATCTACATAGCGGCCTTGCTCGGACAAGGCCTTATCACCAAGGGAGAAAGTAAGATTTAGCGGCCAGGAGGATCGGCTGACACTTTGGATACCCGGGATTTCTTGCTGCATAGCGGGAGCAAGCGGGCCTGGTGTTGCATCAAATGTGAACGTTGTACCGTCATAAGTCTGGTTGTCTTTCACGGAGTAAATATTTTCTCCATCCGCAAAAAAACTATTATAGTTTAATTCATCCTCAACCCATAAAAAAATAAAGCCTGCGCATGCAATACCAATTGCCAAACCGGCAATATTTAATAAGCTGAAAGTTTTATTATTTAGAAAACTTCTGTACATCGTTTTTAAATAATTCTTCAACATCTTTGTAGTTTTGAGATTTATAATTTTTATAAGTAAACTAATGGAACATCTCATCAGACTATGCACTCTTCGTGATTGAACGTGCCCTATCGTCAAGCATGCATCCATCGAGCATTCGTATTATTCTATGGCTATAAGCAGCATCATGCTCAGAGTGAGTAACCATTAACACGGTGGTTCCGCAGGCATTCAGATCACATAATAATTCCATGACTTCAGCGCGTGTAGATGAATCAAGGTTCCCGGTGGGCTCGTCGGCCAGAATGACTTCGGGACAATTGATGACCGCTCTTGCAATGGCGGTACGTTGTTGCTGTCCCCCTGATAGTTGTTCTGGAAAATGCCTTCTCCTGTGATAAATCTTCAGGCGGTGAAGTGTGTCTGCCACCCGTCTTTTCCTTTCCTCCAAGGAAAGGCCTGCATAAATGAGCGGAAGTTCAACATTTTCATAAACGGTTAATTCTTCTATCAAGTTGAAGCCCTGAAAAACGAAGCCTATTTTTTGTTTCCTTATATATGTTCTTGATTCTTCATTCAGGTTTCCAACTTCAATTCCATCTAATAAGTAACTACCGTTATCGGGTTGGTCAAGTAATCCCAGGATATTAAGAAGTGTAGATTTGCCGCAGCCGGATGGCCCCATTACGGATACAAATTCTCCTTTGATTATTTCAAGGGAGAGGTTATTGAGAGCTGTTGTTTCAACCTGGCTTGTGAGGTAAATTTTATTGACATAGGAAAGTTTAATCAGCGAGTTCATACAGAAAGTTTAGGTGAAAGCAATTCTTTAAGGATGCCAGTCAGTGAGAATAGTGCCAAATCATAACACCATGATAAGCATATACTTAGCCCCTGCCAATTTTTTCAACTGTTCAAAAACGGACAGTAACTGTTCATTTACTTACACTAAATACAGAAGCACTTATTTTTGTTAGGCTGATATTAATACAACTACGCATTGGTTATTCACAATGACCCGGCAGAGGAATACAACCTGCTTTAAACCAATTTTACTCTTACACTGTTCAGCAAGAAATGCAGCTTTTCAAGTGAAAACAAGTTCTCGTCGTTGAGCTAAAATTTCAAAAAAAATAGTGATTCTGTTTTTAAAAATCCAGAAAACTTTTTATGACTTGATGGGTGATAAGTCCCCGACATTACAAGGCATGTCATATCCTGCTTTATTGTTGACGTTAACCTTAATTAACCCCGCATTTAGTTTGGTTTCAGCTTTTAAATGTCTTTTTATGAAGAGCTAGTTCACAATGAAAATATTCATTCTTTCATTTTTGTTTTTTATGTGCAATCATTGTGGCGCTCAGCAAACAAAAAGCAGAGTGAGCGGTAGTCTATTAGATTCAACTACAGGATCTGGTGTTGAAGGAGCTTCAGTCAGCATAATAAAAAACTCCGATTCAAGCTTCGTCACGTTTGTAATAACAGACAGTCAGGGGAATTTCTTTTTTGAATCGCTGCAACCGGGAAGATACCAATTGCACGTTAGTCACATAAACTATAAAATTGTCAAAAAAAACTTTGCGGTTGATCGTAAGAACAATCAGACTGATTTTGGAATAATTCTCATGGTCATGAGCCCGAATTTATTAGAAGAAATAACAGTGCAATCAGAAAGTCCTCCAATCACCATGAAAGGAGACACGACTGAATTCAACGCGGGTTCGTTTAAAACTGCGCCTAACGCCTCTGTTGAAAGCTTATTAAAGAAATTGCCAGGCTTTTACATTGATAAGGATGGAACTATTAATCTGAATGGTGAAAAAATCAGGAACGTATTAGTCGATGGCAAAAGCTTTTTTGGAAATAATCCTAAGACAGCAACAAGAAACCTGCCGGCTGATGCTATTGACAAAATACAGGTCTTTGATAAACTCACCGAGAGTTCGGAATTGTCTGGCTTTAATGATGGTAGTGGCTCCAAAACAATCAATCTTACTTTTAAAAAGGATCGCCGCAAAGGCGGTTTTGGTAAAGTAAATGCGGCTAAAGGAACACAAGACAGGTATCTGGCTAAGGGAAATTTAAACAGGTTTAATGAAAAACAGCAGATGTCGCTGATTGGTGGAGCAAATAACATCAATGAAGAAATTACTTCTATTGCCGAAGGCGCAGGTATGTCAAAAAATATGGAAAGGCTAAATAGCGGCTCCAATTATCAAAAATTAAAACCAGATCTGACAGCAGACAACAGCATCGTAACTGCAGCAGGCGCCGGAATAAATTTCAATGGTTTTAATGACCCACGTGAGGATATGCACGGCGACTGCCTATATTACTTTGATCATCCTATGAACATATCCCGGTTATCAAGGCAATTTTTTTCTCCCGTCTCGCCAAGGGCTTATGAGCAGCAGCAACAGGCCTCAGCCAGAATCAATACGTCTCTGGCCAATGCAGTATTTGAAAAAAGACTTAAAGAAATAGGTGCCCTGAAATTTTCTGCAAGCTTTAACAGGAAAAAATCAAGCAACAAATTATTGAAAACTTACAACACGTCAGAGCAGAATGGAACCATTATTAATGAAGGCAACACGCAAATCAATAGCGAAGAAATTCAGCAGTATGGTGTAATAGATATTACATACAAGAAGAAGATGAAGCACCGGGGCAGAAGTTTCTTTTTTAGCCTGTCTACAGAGATCAGAAAAACCGAAATAACCGGGCAACAACAATCTGAAAACATTTTTTATGGACAAGTACCATCGTTAATAAAAGATACAATTAACCAGCGAACAAATTCATATGTAACAACTACCGGATTCCTGGCAAAGGCCATTTTTACAGAGGGTTTATTTAAAAGTTCTTTGTTGGAAATAAGCACGGCTGCTCACAAAGCAAACGGGAAAGATCTGATAGCCGCTTATGACTTTAATACGGTTTCTAAAAATTATGATTTGCTAAATAATCCTTTGAGCAATCAATCTGAAAACACTTATGAATATCAAAACATGGGATTTCGCTTTCGCAACGAGAAATATAAGACTGGATTTTATCTTGGAACTTTGGTTCAGAGATCAGAACTGCAAACAAAATTAAAGGAAAATATCGCATCCTTAACAAGGAATTTCATCAATGTGCTACCCAATGCCAGCTTTAAGTTTAGTCCTTCAAAGTACAAGAGTATAACCCTGCTTTATGCTACTTTCATTACCCCTCCCGCTAACTATCTTTTACAACCAGTGACAGATAATTCTGATCCCTTAAATATCCGGCAAGGTAATAGCTCGCTAAAACCAGAGTATAACCACAATGCCAGTTTATCTTTTAAGTCGTTGCATCCTTATAAGAGCCGCTTTATTAATATTAACGTAAACTATTTATTAACGCGCAATAAAATTACCATGTCAGACAGTACAGGTCTGTCGGGAATAAATACCTATAGGCCGGTAAACCGAAATGGTGCTTACTCTATTTTTTCCAACATTAATTTTAGCCGGAAGGTACCGGTGTTAAATGGCTATATCTCTTTGGGGGCAAATAATTACTTTTCAAAAACTCCTATGATATCGTATGGCCAGGTTACCAGTGTTACCTCACTTTCATTGGGCCCGGAAATGAAGCTAACCGCAAATGCAGGAAGCCGTTGCAATTTTACACTAAGCACCAGAATTAATTACATAAATGTCAGGTATGCTATGCAGTCCATGATGAATCGTCATTATTTCAACCAATATTATGAGATCGAAACGATACTTGAGATGCCAAAGAATATCATCCTGCAATCTGAGTTTAGCTACTCGGTAAATACTGGTCTTAGCAAAGGGTTTAATCAAGCCTTGCCCTTATTAAATGCATCAATCAGTAAACTCGTTCTAAAAAATAATAAAGGAGAAATCAAATGTGCTGTTGCTGATCTTTTCAACAAAAACAACAGGATATCAAGGGAGGCCACCCGGAATTATTTAGAGGACTCAGAGAGCTCGCTTTTAAGACGATTTTTTTCAATTGGATTTACCTACAGTCTTTCACGTGTTGGTTTATCCTCAGCCGGTAAATGACTTCTTCAAAAAAATAAATCAGATATTATGAAAATCACTTTAATCATTGGGTTGTTTTTATCCATCCCTTTTTTTAATCATGCTCAACAGGAGCATGGGACAATTTTATATGAAGCCCGAAGCGGGAGCTCGCTGACCATGAACGGGGTAGCTCAGAATTTGCCAGAAAAGATCTCCCGCTATCAGCTATTGTATTCGCCCGAAATATCTTTATTCAGGAACGTTCCAAGTACAGATGAAGATGAGAAATTTCAAAATAATGGTGTAGAAATAGGGTTTAAGGTAAATAATAACCTAAGAATTCAATATCACGATTTCAAAAACAAATTGAGATTAAACACAGAGGACCTGGGAGGCCAGGAATACCTGGTTAAAGACGGAATACCTGAATTAAACTGGTTAACGCTAACCGAAACTAAAACGATACAAGGATATGATTGTAAAAAGGCATCCGGGAAACTGGTACGGAAAGACTGGATAGTAACTGTGCACTCAAAAACAGTTACGGTAACTCAACGGATAGACACGGTTAATGTGGTAGCCTGGTATGCACCTTCAATACCACAAATGATTGGACCGGATAAATATACCGGCCTGCCCGGCGCCATCCTGGCTGTAGAAAATAATAAAGGAAAAACCCTATTTGAAGCAGTTTCAATAAGCGGTAATCTTAAGCAAAAAGAATTAAAGGCACCAGGTAAAGGGAAACTAATTAGCGCCGCGGGTTTCGAAGCAGAGCAGAAAAAATATAGGGAGGAATCAACCAAGGCATTAAACGGAATACAATGATGAAACAACATTAATTGCGTCACGATTAGCTAAAGAAAAACCAGTGCAATTTTTTTTTCCAGATGAGTGATCGCTATTTAATTATAATACATGTCATTTCCTGCTTTTGTATGGCGCACTTTCGTGGCCAGAGCTATTTTTAGTAACTTCGAATACAGTAATGATGCGTCTCATAATTATACTACCGGTATTAGCGTTTCTTGCAGAGTCATCTGTCGGAGTATATATTCATGACTGCACGAAAATTAATGCAGTTAGGGAATTTGCTGGCAAGTCGTCCTGCGCTATGGCTGGGAAGCATAAATCATGCTGTTCGCACAAGAAAAAACCTTTTAGCCAGGAAAAGAAAAGCTGCAAGGTAGCTTACAAAGTTTTTGATGCTAAAGCAGGGGTAGAGGGTAAAGTTTTAAAACAATTGTTATTGGCCGTTGCTCCAGGTCCTTTTGTTTTTAACCACAATGAATTTGATGTTCAAGAAGTGGTCTCTCCATTTTTTGCCACAGGCCCCCCGTTGCTTTATACACGATATCGCTATCTCCTTATACAGCATTTTATTATTTGATTGATGTAAAAAGTTCATTGCTTTCGACCATTTAATCATTTAATAATTTTTTTGTTATGTATAGAGCATATCTATTTTGCTGCACGATCTTATTTACATTACCTGTTTTTGCACAATCCATCCAGGGAAGGGTGTTAGATTCTGCCAGTCAAAAGCCAGTTGATGGCGCTTCCGTTTTTTTTACAAGTAGAAGCCGGGTGGTTACTGATACCGTTGGCAATTTTAAAATAAGTTCTGATAATATATTAGGCAAGCGGCTTTTTATTGGCCGGGCCGGGTATCAAACTGACAGTATCACTATTAAAGAAAATACGGAGTATGTTATTTTTTTGAAGCCGAAAGGCAAATTGCAGGACGTTACTGTATCCGCTAATAAGAAATTTTTTTTTACAGACAGGGCACAAGTGATGAAAACAGAAGTCATTACAGCTCACGAGCTGACCAAAGCCGCATGTTGTAATTTGTCTGAAAGTTTTGGCAGCAGCACGACCATTGATATCTCTAATACTGATGCCGTAACTGGGTCTAAACAACTTCAAATGTTTGGCCTCGATGGAACCTATGTTCAAATAGATGTTGAGAATATTCCCGGGGTACGGGGACTTAATATTCCTTACGGCTTAAGTTATATTCCAGGAACCTGGATCAGTTCCGTAAACATTGGCAAGGGAGCTGGTTCGGTGGTGAATGGATATGAATCCATGACGGGGCAGATAAATGTCGAGTTACAGAAACCAGATGTAAGCGACAAGCTTTATTACAATGCTTACATTAACTCAATGGGTAAAACGGAAAATAATATCCACCTTTCCCAACGCTTTAACAAGTCATGGTCCACACTACTATTATTGCATGCCAGCGGGCTTGGTCGTAAGATGGATAAGAATAATGACGGCTTCAGGGATGTCCCATTAAACACGCAATATAATTTTTTAAACAGGTGGAAATATGAATCGAAAAAACGCATCCTGAATTTTGGCGTGCAGGTAGTATATAACCATCGGTTGGGTGGAACACTTGACAGTGCAAAAGTAAATAAGTATGTCTACGAGTCCACAATAAAGCGAGCCAATGTATTTGCAAAAATTGGTCATCTTTATCCACGCCGGCCCTTCAAGAGTGTAGGTATCATCATTAATGGATCAGTGCACGAACAGGTTTCCAGCTTTGGGTATAAAAACTATAGTGGTCAGCAACAAAACCTTTACGGGAACCTCATCTATATGAATATTTTGGGTACGACAGCGCATCAGTATAAAATGGGAGCAAGTATCAATATAGATCACTATAAAGAAAAGCTCGGCGATCATTTACCCCAGGGGCTACCGTTTGACACTGCACTGCAAAGAACCGAACTTGTATCGGGTGGTTATTTTGAATACACGAATAAAAGCCTTGAAAATGTGACTGCGATCTTTGGATTGCGAGCTGACTATAATTCAATCTATGGCCTTTTCTATACACCAAGATTCCACCTATTATATAATATAGGAAAAAATACTGCCATTCGTGTTTCAGCTGGTAAAGGAAGACGGACGCCTAATGCAATTGCCGAAAATATCGGTTCGCTAATAAGTTCACGCCGGATAGTATTAGAGCAAAGTATAAAACAAGAACAAAGCCTGGCATACGGAATGAGTTTCACCCAGAGTTTTCACCTGGCCGGCAGAAGCGGTGATTTTGTAGCAGATATTTACCGGACATCTTTTTCTGACCAGCTAATCGTTGACAGGGATGCCGATCCTTACGAGATAAGGTTCTATAACTTAAACGGGAAGAGTTACTCTAACAGCGTACAACTGGAATTATCGTACAAGCCTTTTAAGCGATTCGATGTTCATATTGGATATAAATGGAACGATGTAAAGGCGACTTTCCATTCTGGCCTCAAGGTTCAACCGTTTGTGAATAAACAGAAAGGCTTGTTACAGTTTAGCTATGCAACTAATGGTAACAAATGGACATTTGACTTTTCGGGACAATGGCTTGGTGTGCAGCGATTGCCGGGTAGTACGCAATATTTTCAATCAGTCGGTTTGCCTTCTGCCGCACCTGCATATGTGCTCCTAAACTTACATGTCAACAGAAAAATAAGACCTAACCTGGAGATATATGCCGGTACTGAAAATTTTGGAAACTATATGCAGAAAAACCCCATTATAGATTATCAAAGTCCAAATGCTAAAGATTTTGATGCTTCAATGGTTTGGGGACCGCTGACCGGCAGAATGATTTATGGAGGCCTTAGATACAAATTAAATTAACCCTAAAAACAAAATTTATGAAAGCAATATTATTATTTATTTCTTCACTTATGTTGGTTACAAAAACCGACAACGAGCTCAAAGTAGAATACAAAGGCGCGCTCATGGAAATCATGCATGGAGGCGATATCAGCTCGCGCTTAGAACTAAAATCAATTAAGCAAATTGAGCACTTGTATGGAGTAGGTGAACTTGAGAATTTGAAAGGGGAGATAACCATTATCGATGGTAAGTCTTATGTTAGTGAAATTAAACAGGGCCAACCCGGACTGGCGGAGACCTATGATAAAAATGCCGCTTTGATTGTATATAGCAAGGTTGATAAGTGGCAGACAATCGATATCCCCGAAGACATTAAAACCCGGGAGCAACTTGAAGTCTATCTGCCATCTGTTGCTGAAAAATCAGGCATTAACATAGCAAAGCCATTTCCCTTTAAAATTATCGGAAAAGCAAACACGATAACCTGGCAGGTTATTAGCTGGGATGACGATGATACAAAATTTTCTTTCGCTAAATACATGGCGTCAGGGCAAGTAGGAACTTTCACAAATGAAAACGTAGAACTGCTGGGGTTTTTTTCTAAAAAACATCAGCATGTTTGGACCTTTCATGATACATATCTTCACTTGCATGGATGGTTCCCAGGGAAAAAAATATCCGCACATGTATACGGGCTGGAGTTACTTCCAGAAAGCAAATTATTGTTACCTGCAAATTAAATGGATGTTGTATAATAAAAAAGACACAAAGCGAAAAAGTGCTTTGTGTCTTTTTTATAAATTGTATTGATAGTTCTTCTTTTTTTTACAGCTTAAGAGCATTTGTTTTAAAACTAAATTAAAAAATGCTTCAGCACGTTTTTTTCACTTTGACAATAAACACTATTTTATAAAAAAAATTCTACAGCTCAATGAGTATATGCACAGAGATAATTGTGGCATTCTATATTATGAAGTAGGAGTAGCAACAGGTATATGTTTCAGATCCTTAGCCGGCCTGGTTTCACTGTGCTCTTTTCCTCTCTTCTTCAGATGCAGTAGTTCTGGGCCTTGCGGCCTGAACCGTATTTCTCCCAAATTTATAAGTGAATGTAAGAGTTGCTACCCGTGACTCACGGTAGGCGTGCCACTTTTCTATATAATTATTATAAGTGATCACGGCTTTCGGTAAATTCGTCCAGAAAATATCTGTGATGTTAAACCGGAGCGTTGCTTTATTTTTCATGACGTTTTTTTGTGCTCCTGCCGCAATGCCCCATTGAGGGTCTATGACCATAAAACCATTTTGGCCGCCTGAAAAAAAGTTTCCATTTAGTTCTGCTGACCATCCTTTTTTCAATGTGAATGAATTATTTATTTTAACATTCAGTTCCGGTTTGCCACTGTTTAGTTTTGTTGTACCAAGGACACCGTTGAAATGTTGGTAATAAAAGTTCGCGTTACTAATCATGTTCCACCATTTATTTATTCTTACAGGCGCCGCAACTGTAAGTCCAAAATAATCTGATGAGGTCAGGTTTACCGGAATCAGTACTGTTACATTATCAGCCTGTGGGATATTTGGGAACACATCTTTAAATCTTGCAACTGCCGTGTTCTGATCGTTTTTAGTATGGCTATATCCGAGTGCGAAGTTTAAATTTTTTATAGTATAACTTAATTCATATGACCAGGTTAGCTGAGGGGCCAGTGACGGGTTTCCTGTTGAATAAGTACTAATGTCAATTAAGAACAAAAAGGGATTTAATTGAGAATAGCCGGGTCTATCAATACGGCGGCTTACCGACAAACCTACCGTTTGATCTTGTTTAAGATTATAATTAAAGAAAACACTTGGAAATAACTGGAAGTAACTTGAGTCCCATAAAACATTTCCTTTTACCTGTCTGGTTTTTACATTAGTTTGTTCGCCCCGTAAACCAATTTGATAATTAAACCTTTTGAGTTGCCGGCTGAAGTTTAAGTAGACTGCATTGTTATATTCATCATACAAAAAATGATTTGTTTTCGTTTCATCGTTTTGAGGAGTACCACTGCTTGCATCGAAAAATTTTACGTCATTATCAGAGGAGACATAACTTGTTTTAATTCCTGCTTCAAGTTTTGCGCCCCTTGCTAAGGGATTTACATAATCAGCTTTAGCAGTTCTTAAAATCAGTTTCCCGGTTTGGTCACCCTTTAAAATATAATCAGGCTGCTGCGTGCTGCCATTTAATTTAAAATATTTCGTGGAATTTGTTGATAAAGATGATGAATGATACACCCCATAGTCTGCATCGGCGGTCAGCTCTTTTCCCGTACTGTCGAACTGGTGCTTAATATTAATATTAACAACCACATTGTTTGAATGACTGTTAGTATATGAATTATTTTCAAATGTATAAGAGGGTTGCTTTTGGGCGTCAATCACTAAAGAGTTATTATTATTAGAAGGAGTCAAATGGTTGAAGTTGGATGTTACTATAAAACCAAAAACTGTTTTAGTTGTTGCAAAAAAATCTGCACCAAGGCGTGCAGTATGTGAATTGAGGGGAGTTTTAGTGTAATTATCTTTGTTGTCTTCACCATTGAACACGCCGTTATTATAAAAATTTCGATCAAGTATTAAATGGTTAAGATTCATTCTGTATACATAATTGTAGTTGCCGAATACATTTACTTTTTTATTTCGATAATTAAAGGTTGAACCTGCATTTGCTTTCGGGTAAATACCTTGTCCATAGCCTGCTGTAATGTTTCCGTTAGCACCAAGACGCTGGTCTTTTTTCATCCTTATATCAATGATACCTGAGTTACCAGCAGCATCATATTTGGCTGAAGGGTTTGTAATAATGTCTATCCTCTCAATGGCAGATGATGCAAGGCCGCGGAGAAAGTTTGCAAGATCGCCACCCGTCATCGGGCTCGGTTTCCCATCAATCATTATAATTACACCCTGTTTTCCACGAAGCGCGATCATATCGTTCTGATCAATACTTACACCGGGAGAACGTTCCAGCACATCCAGGGCAGAACTTCCCGCATTTACAATGCTGTTCTCAATATTCACAACAATTCTGTCGCTTAATTTCTGAATGAAAGGCTTCTTTGCAGATACCATTACACCCGGCATATTTGCAGGTTTTGAAGTAAGTGTAACGGGAAGTAATTGTAAAACAAATTGATCAGTAGTGATTGAAAATATTGGTGATATGGTTGTCATATAATTTACCATGCTAATTCTTAAACGATAAATTCCCAGGGCAAGCCTGTCGAATTCCATATCACCGTTCTTGCCAGTAAAGGCCACTTTAACAAGCGAGGAATCTTTAGCTCTAATAAGTTCAATTGTAGCATTTTCAAGCGGTACCTTTTGTTCGTTAACGACGATAGCCGAGACCCTGCCAATTTTTTGTAACTGTGCCTGAACATAAATAGAGGGTGAGATAACCAAAACGCAGAGTAAGATTCTTTTCATAGCAAAGGAATTTCTTACCGGAGAAAGTAAGAATTCCATTTAAAAATAGGCATGTCAATTCCTGCTAATTTTAATTATACTCTCCAGGCTTTCTCTCTTCAAACAACAGCTGAACAAAAGTGTCGGTGAAGTTACACTTGCTAGATAAGTCAGAGTCGAATTAAGTAGGTAATAGAAGTGCTATGTACCGCCTTCGGCAGATTGTCAAAACAAACTACCACTAACCAGCTATCGGCATTAGCACAATATGTATGTTAAAAATTGCTTTTATGGAACCGGGTAATGTAAGTATTCATACAAATCAGAAAAATTTTAAGTTACCAGTTGCTCTTTCTTCCTTAGTCAGCTTGGTGACTGATATATATTAGGAAAGGTCAAAGTGTTTACATCGATGCGAATATTTGTTACCTGGCAGATGCTGTTATAAACTATCCTATAAAGGTGAATTTGTGAAGTAGGGCATGCAATGTAAAAGTGATAAGCGGTTCCACAAAAGTTTAGCAGAAACTGATTAGCGACAAACAATTTTTATTTTTGCGCAGTTATTAAATATGAATTATGAAACCCGAACATAAAAAAATCATGAACAATTTTCTGAAGTTCTTCTTCGTATGCTGCGCTGTTTTGCTTTTTAACGCGCCGGGTTTTTGCCAGGGAAGAAAAAAAGTTTCCAACTGGTCCAACGATCTTGATTTGCTGGTACGCCAACTGGATAATGAGCATCCAAAATTAAAGTGCGGTCCAGACAGGATTAGCTTTGATTCTATGGCACTCCGATTAAAAAAAAGAATTAATGGGCTTTCCAGAACAGAAGTTATTATGGAGCTTTCAAAGCTTGTGGCCAGCCTTCATGACGGGCACACTCAAATAGCATTGAGGCGGGATAGTGCCGTAGCGTTTCATCGGTTACCCGTTAATTTGTACTGGTTCATAGATGGCATATATGTCCGTTCCGTTGATAAAAAGTATGAAAAATATGCAGGCGCAAAAGTAACCCGTATTGGCGGTCTTTCTATAGAGGATGCCATAAAAAAACTTCGGGTTTATATCCACGGTGGTAATGAAATGGCGATCCACGACATCCTCCCTTCCAGGTTAGTTATCCCTGAGGTTTTACAAACAATAGGTGCGATAAAAGAAATGGGTAATGTTTCTGTGGAGCTGCAAGATTCAAGCGGAACAATATTCCAGGTTTTGTTTCCCTCACTTCCAATGAACAGTGCTTTGGATTTGGTTAGCGCAGCGGGAAGCGGTACACGGCCCATGTACCTGCAAAAGACTGGCGATAATTACTGGTTCAAGTATATCGATTCATTACAACTGATGTACTGTCAGTTTAATGCCGTGCAGGAAAAGGAAAGTGAGGGCTTTGAGGATTTTTGTAAACGGCTTTCTCTCACGATGGATACACTTGATGCCCATTTTTTCATCCTCGATATCCGTAACAATAATGGTGGTGATAACACGCTTAACAAATATCTCATGCGGGCGCTTATGCGAAACGATAAAATAAGCCGGCAAGGCCATTTTTATACGATTATCGGCAGGCTTACTTTTTCTGCGGCAATGAATCTGGCAAGCGACGTTGAACGACTGTGCAACGTCATATTTGCCGGAGAGCCAACCGGGGCTGCTCCGAATCATTATGGAGAAACTAAAAGCGTTGTTTTGCCGGTATCAGGGATTACTGTATTGTATTCTTCTCAATATTGGCAAGGCGGTGACCCCCGCGATAAAAGGGATGCGATTGAACCATCACTTGGCGTTCCTCTGACTATTAATGATTACCGGCAAAACAACGACCCTGTACTGAATGCCATTATCAAACAGATCCATCTTTTAAAAAACTAGCAGGGGAGTTCACCACGTTTGAGTCCCGGACACTCGGCTGAAAAGTTCTTTGTAACCAGTGTCATCGTTTGATACATTTTTAATCCGCTCTTGCTTTTGATTTTATATCACGAAGCACTTTTATTATTATGACTAACCACCAACTAATTTATCCAGGACGAATTTTTTTTACTGTATGTTTTTCTTCCTGAATAGATTAAGTGCTCTGTCCCCCTGACCCGATAAAAAACTTGTAAACGTTCATGATAACAGAATTCGAATGCTGCTAAAACAGATGCTCCCAGGAATTACATACAGATATTTTACCAAGCTGATTTCTTATTAAGACAAAAGTACAATCAGGCAGGAATTGACATTCAAGCTGAATTAAATAGACTTAATTTTATCATTCTTTACTGGCTGGCATTTATAAAAGTTTTCTCATGTGCAATAGTGAAATATTGCACATTCCGGGAGCAGTTTTTACTGCTCCTTTTTTTATCTTTTAAGATCAAATACAAAAAAATTGCTTTTTATAAAGATGCGACGATTGACTTAAGTGAACCCATTGGCAGCAAGTGCATATAAATATTTAGAGATCATAAGCGTGGATTATTCACCGCAGCGTGCTTTAAAAAGTAAAAAATAAAAAAAGTAAAACTGCTCTGATAGTTGAACTCATTTCTTCTGAAGTAAAGTAGTTAGCGTTTATGTCAGATATGTACACAGGTTTCTTTTTCATCAATCAAGAAAAACGAAAGATTAATCGTTTCGTTTTATCTGCCGATGTTCAGTTTATAGTTTTTCAAATAACAGCGTTTTATCAGCAGCCTTAATAATAAGCCTTTCGGGAGTTTCATAATTATACTGGAAGGAGGTGCAAATATTGTCCACAAATTCAAGCCCCCAGGATGTTTCTCCTGTTTTGGTCATGGCTAAATTTTTAATTTTCAAAGAATGATCTGTGCCGATTGAATACAAGTTATCCGTAATGGTATTAGTAGGTGTTTTCCCAGTAAAAATCCCTTTAGTGATGCTTGTCAGTGTAAATGCGATGTCAACGTCTTCTGCCGTGGAGGAAGGTTTTATTGTAGTTAAGCCTGAAGCACTTTTAACCAAAACCATTCTCCATTTTACCAATTAATGGCTCAGGCAGTGATGGTGCAGTATCAGTTTTAATACAAGACAATAATAACAAAGTAATTGATGTAATAAGAAATAACTGTTTCATATTCTATTTGTTGAAGGTGATCTTCTTTTCGAGTGAAACGTTGCACTGCAGTCTTGTTGAGGGGAGTAAGTGTGTTCCAAAGTATTCTGCCGCTATAACTTTGAATTCAATAAATATATTTGATATGATTTCTTTTATTGATAGGCAAACCCAAAAAAAAGCAGTTATTGATATGAACAGAATACTACAAATCATATCAAGGGACAAACAAGAGAGGATATCCGCTGGTTTTTTTTTTGAATATTTCATTTTGATAATTGCAACAATCATAAAAATTTCACCTTTGCCATTACAGAAGCAAAGCGACAAAATAATAAGCATTTTTTGACATATTATTTTTATGAGGCACTCTAAATTAATTTTAGAGATATGGTAAATTTATATATGCACAAGCACAACTGAACATAAAACAATCGCATATTTAGATGGAAATAAAATTCATAGCTGCCAATCCCCAACTACAGCAATTTATTCAGGGATACATTTTTACTACCACTCCTGCAAACACAACAAATCATTACGTGTCTTTTGCCAATGTTAATCTCTGTTTATCTATTTATAAAGAAAACAGGATCTCTTATAACAGGGAAAATAATTTTAACTATGTACAAGCCGGTGGTGGTCAATTTTGTACTAGCCGTCTTTACGGGTTCCACACACAGCGCTTTTACGCACATATTAATGGTTCAATGGAACAACTAAGTATTCTATTTCAACCCGGCGCACTGTCTTTTTTAACAAAAAAACCTTACTCAGAACTAATAATTGATGAAAATATATTTAGCACGCTCTTTACAGCCAAATCTTTATTTATGTGCGAGATATTGTTTAGTTCACTAACAATTTCCGCGAAGATTACGAAGTTAGAAAATTTTCTTTTTGGCATGTTCAAGAATAGTGAAACAAACAGGCAAATGACTTGGTTAGTTAATCATCTTCGATTGCCCCGCGTTACAGACTCGTTGCGCAATCTTGCTGAAGCAATGCACATTGACAATTCAACGTTGCGAAGAAGGTTCTTGGATCATACAGGATATACACCAAAACTATTCATGTCGACGCAACGGTTTAGACATGCCTTAAAAGGGGTTACCAATAAGCACAATCTCACGGAGCTTAGTTTTGATTTGGGTTACTATGACCAAAATCATTTTATTAAAGAATTTAAGAAATTCACAAGCTCAACTCCTTCATCCTTAAGCTCATCTATCTCTGTTATTGATGACAGTCTATTGCTATTAAGAGACAATCTGACTGCTTGATTTTTACTATTTATAAACCGGCATACATACTACTTTAGCGCAAAATTCCTTATATGAATTCCTTATTGATTGCACTGACCATGATGATTTTTTTTTTCGCATAGCCAGGTCCATTTTTATTTTCCGGCAAATATTTCTGATTAAACCATGTCAAAAAAACAAATGTATCAGGATTATGATTATCTAACCTCAGTAATAAAAGAATTGGATGCACAAATTCCAATACGAAAAAAAATTACTGGATTAGATATTCTTTTAGACCTTAGAAACTTAAGAAAGAAAATAGTGAACTGCCGAACTAAGGACGATTTCTACATTCTTGCGAGAAAGGCTATTGATTTATGTAATGATGATCACTCTAATTTGTTGTGGGATGACTTTTTTAATCGTCCAATTGAAAGATTTGTTAAGTGTTCAGTTTCACCGTTTGACAGCGTCCAACTTCTGGAAAGCCGTAAGGCTAATCAAAGGGCATTTACTGCTTATAACAATCTTTACAAAAAATGCAGGCTTAGATTACCCATAAAATACATTAAAGGCAATTACATTATTTATACTGATTTTTATTACAAAGGAAGACTAGTTAAAAAAGGAAGTATAATACAAAAAGTAAAAGGTATTCCTGTCCAACAATTTGTTTCATTTTTCGTTAAATCCATTTTGAAAAAATGGGATAGCAGATCTAATGTTTTATACACAGATCTTTTCTACAGGGCACCTTCTCTGACTACGAATAAATCCATTTCGATGAGTTTTCTAAAGGGGGGTAAACAATTTAGCATGTCATTCAATTATTATGACACGGTTTCCTTTAAGAGTGTATCATTGTCAATTACGGAGAACATAAGACCTAAGGTTGAATATTTTTCGGAGGGCCAAATTTTGTATATAAGGCTCCCTGAAATGAGTCCCGAGTGGGAACCCTGGTTGCCTGATACAATAAAAAAAATCGGCAATGCAAATATTTTAAAAAAAGTCATTATTGACATTAGGGGTAATGGCGGAGGTGTTGATGATGTAGGGCTGGATGTAGTAAGGGCACTAATAAAAGATACAATAAAGTCACACACGCGCATATTAGCTAATAATTCCAGTCAGGTTAAGGATGTTCTGCTGAAAATTAATCCTGCCTGGCATCCTTCAATTACCAAAGTGCCGTATCTCAACAATCAAAAATTTTTAGTTGTAGAAGATGATAAAAATTATAAAGTAATTCCCGACGCAAACTCCGTCCGCTTTGCTGGTAATATTTACCTTATCCAGGATGAAGAGGTTTTCTCAGCAGCTGGAACATTAACTACACTATGTGAATCCAGCGACAAACTTATAAATGCTGGTAGTGCTTCGGGAGTTTTTTTAGGTAAGGGAATAAATCCTTTCATATTTAGGCTCCCTAACTCGCACCTGATGTTTCGTATTGAAGCTGTAACTGACCATAGTAACGTGCGCAAAGTGCTTGACTGTTTTCATGATAAAGTTAAAATTCGCCGGGATCTGTCCTTGCAAGAATGGTTGTTTAGAGCCACGTATAATAAAGATTTATTTGCAAAAGAATTTTTATATAATTATGACCCTGTGTTTAAAAAAATATTATTAAGATGATCGTTCTGTTATTAATACGGGAGTCTTGTTTATTTTAAAGAAGGATTATCCGTTGTGAACTGAAATAGCAATAATTATATATCCATAGGGTGGATTTCATTGTTTAAGCACTTCTTCAACCGGCTTGCCTATATTTCCATTTGGCGCTTGTATATGCAGTAATGCGGCGATTGTAGGTGCGATGTCCGTCATGTTTATTTCACGGTTTAAATGCCCATGGTTTATGCCCCATCCCATAAATATCAGTGGAATATGAGAATCGTCCGGATATGGGCTTTCGTGGCTTGTTCCATGCCCTATTTTGCCGGTAAACCAGCCCGGTTTTAAAATAACCTGTATAGCACCGCTACGCTCTTTATAATAACCGTTGACAATGCGGGTTCGCAATCTTTCAGGGATATTGACTGATTGCGCCTGAGCCATATCAACTACATACGCAACCCCCGGCAATTTTTGCAGATAGGTGATGCAATCCTGTTTAATCGAGTCTATGTTAATTTTTTCTTTGGTGATCAAGATGTTATTCAGATTTACCTGGTAATTTACCAGGCTGATCACCAATTGCTCCTGCTTGTACTTTTCCTGCAGGAGTTTATTGAGGTTTTTTAAAGTTGTTCCATCATCCCACAAACCTGATGGTATCCGGTGATCTTTTAAAAAGTCCGTGTTATGGGCTGCACCATGATCTGCAGTGAGGAATATTGTATAATTTCCTTTGCCGATCCTGGTATCTAAAAACTCTAAAAAAGCCGCGATGTCCCTGTCCAGTCTCAGATAAGTGTCTTCAGCTTCCACTGAATTCGGCCCGAACCAGTGCCCAATGTAATCGGTTGCTGAATAGCTAACGGCCAAGAAGTCGGTAGATGTACCCTGGCCTAACTGTTCGCCGTTTATAGCGGCCATGGCCATATCGGTGGTTAATGTGTTACCGTAAGGGGTGAACCGGATCATCCCTAAATTCCCGTTATATATCATAGAAGTTTTAACCGGTAAAGTTGGCGTCTCAGCCCCTTCTATCCTGCCTTCGTAAGCATTGTTGTCCGCTGTGCTTTGTGTATAGGTGTTTAAAGAATACAGGGGATTCCAGTCTTTTTTTAAATAACTCTCCGGCAGTTTTTTCTGGTTGAATGTTTTTAGCCATTGCGGGAGATCATTCATATAGTACGTACTACTGATCCAATTACCGTTGCTATCATCAAACCAATAAGCAGCATTGCCGGTATGTCCGGCCGGTAGTATGCTACCCCGATCCTTTAATCCGATACCAATTACTTTAGAACGAAAATTAGTGGCGAGCCGAAGCTCGTCGGTTATTGTGGTCGTTAATAGGTTACGGGGAGACATTTGCCCTGCGTTTGATTGGCTGCCTATTGTTTTTACACTACTGTCATCTGTACAATAAAGTTCCTTACCGGTAGCCTGCTCGATAAAATTATTTCCAGACAAGCCATGTATGGCTGGAACGGAGCCCGTGTAAACACAGGTATGGCCGAGGGCGGTGTAAGGCGGGATATAATTGACCTGCGTATTATCACAACTGAAGCCCTCGTTCAAAAGGCGTTTGAAGCCATTATTTTGATAGCGGCTATAATAGCGAAAAAGATAATCCCAGCGCATCTGGTCCACGACAATGCCTACGACAAGTTTTGGACGGGTCACATCAGCGGCAGGAGCGGGTACTTCCTTTCTCAATATGCTGCCCTTTTTTATTTGCGCCGCTAAACTTGTCACAGTTAAAAATAAGATCAGCAAGCCCGGTAGTTTGGTTTTCATTGGGATGTAAGTGGTCAGTTACCTGGAAAAATATTTCAACTATCCTGAATTTTTTCTTTGCTATTCGAATCAATATGGAATTTTATTTCAGGCATAGTAATAAAGATAAATAGGAAGGGATGGAATAAAAAATGGCGGGCAAAAAAAGCAGGTTTAGACATTGGTAAGCACTAACAGGAGCTTCAAATAGTATAATGAGCAGTTTTTGACATACTTATGCAGCAGCATAATTTTTGCTTAGGGCATCTTAATAGAAATTTACCAAAATGAAAGCATTGATTGTTTTATTGTTTGCCTTTACATTGATGGTGGGTTGCTATAAAGATGGGGATAGCCATCGGTCAACCGGTGAGTCATTGCGCTTTGCTTATTGGTCGGTTAGCAGGGTATGGGCCAGTCCCAGCAACTATGCTAATTATTATCCCGGAATGAAATTCGTATTCGATGATCAGGGAAAAGTGTATGCGAGACAGATAACTAACCAGGGAAGCAATATTGTTGAAATCGGAAAATGGTCACACTCGACAATTAACGATAATGAATCTGATGTGAATATAGCTTTTGATCTTCCAACGAAGTTTGGTTATTTAAATAATAATTGGAGGGCAACGAAAGTAGATGACTTTACGATATTAATGAGGGTTAAAAACAACCCGGCCGATTCTGTTCTTTTGATCGGAGATTAACCCCTGGGCAACTTACGACATGACTTGCTCACACAACAACTGAAAGTGACGAGACGTAATTGCAATCAGCGGTAATACCATCTCATTATCTAAGGCATGAAACGGTTATAATAATCTGTTACAAAAAAAATTATAAAATAAGTTTTCTGAAATCAGGGATATAGCTTCTGCTTACCTTCAATTTCATACCGTTGCTTAAAAGTATACAGGGGCCATCTGTATTTTTATAAACTTCTGAAATCTCTTCCAAAGCAATGATCCATGAGCGATGAATTCTTTGAAAACTATTAACTTTTAATCTTTTTTCCAGTTCAGTTATATTTTTCCCTGTCAGATAAATTTTGGCCTTGGTGTGAATCTTACAAAAATCTCCATCCGCTTCTATTGCAATAATGTCCTTTAAAGATAGTTTTATGAGCCGGTTAGCATATTCTACCAGTATGGTATCCTTATTTTTGTTGCTTACTAATTCTGTAAGTTTTTGAATATTATCTATCATATCAGTTTGAGAAAAAAAACTTTATGCATAGCCCGGACAAATCGCTCCATAGTGTATGGTTTGAGCAAATAGTCAACGGCATTTACATCAAATGCCTGAATGGCGAACTTGTCAAATGCAGTTGTAAAAATAATCCTGGGGATAAATTCTATTTCCTCTAATACTTCAAAACCCGTTTTTCCCGGCATTTGTATATCTAAAAATATCAGGTCCGGCTTAAGCACATTAATTGCACCTATCGCATCAATTCCGTTTTTGCATTCTGAAACAATTTCATAATCCGGGAAATGCTGCAGGTATTCCTTCAGTAAATTCCTTTCTTTTTGCCTAATCAGGGCAACATAACTTTCATGCAGGTGTAATACCCCGAATAAAACTAAATAAATCAATGAATGGATATAATAATACCAGAAACTATAAGGCCAACCTATGTGTGTTAAATGAAAAAGATCGAGGCAATAATAATAAGAATTCAGCCACAGGAAAATATAACAGGGTAAAGCTACTATATGCAATAATATACGCCTTGTTAAACTAAAACCACTGAAGTATTTAAAAATGATCCAGTAAATAGGGACGATGATAACAAGCTTTAAAAAAAAATTTATTATCGTTTCTTTCCATGCATCCCTGTAAGTGTCATTAGAAGTAACGTAGATAGATACCCAATAAAAAAAAGCTATGAAAAAATAAATGAGTAAAAAAATGCCAAGCTTTCTTATTGTATCTGAATGTTTATAAGTAAATGACTTTAGTGTCTTCATCTGTTAATTTAAAAAAATATAATAATTAAGACACGATAAATCGATAAAGTGCATAAAAAACCGATAAACCACATGCGTATATCCGCCGACCTATAGTGTCAGTCATCGAATAAAATAAAAGCGAAACATTAAAAATGTCTTTATTCGTTGCAAAATCCTGAGTATGAAAAAAAAGATCATTATTTTACTCTGTTTCCTGATGCCTTTGATTTGTTCAGCGCAGATAAACATTAAAAACCTTGACCAGAAAATAAATAAGTATATCCAGCCGTATATAAAGTACAATGTTTTTAGCGGTAACATACTGATCGGTTATCAAGGCCGGGTTGTTTTTCAAAAAAGTTATGGTTTGGCTAACTATGCCCTGGAGGTTCCTTTTAAAAATGATACAAAGTTTCAGATTGCTTCGATCTCAAAACGGTTCACAGACGCTGCATTATTAATTTTACAAAAGCAAGGAAAATTATTTTTTTCAGATACCATTGGAAAATATATTACAGGGTTTCCCAACGGGAACAAAATAACTATACAACATCTGATCGACCATCAATCCGGAATAGTAGGTGATTTTAAAGATTTTACCCGTGAGTATTCAATGGAGGAAACGCTTGATAGCATCCGGCAAATAAAACTGGCATTTGAGCCCGGTACCAAAACTGTATATAGTAATCACGGTTACAGGCTACTTGCTTTTTTAATCGAGAAAGTCAGTGGAACCTCATACGGTGAATTTTTAACAGAAAACATTTTTGTTCCAGCAGGAATGAGTAATACCCATCATTAATTAGGGCTTGCTATTGATACGGGAATAAGTAACGGCTATAGTCCTTCGGGAATATCAGGTCTTGCCAATGCGCCCTATAATAATTTTAGAAGTAAAACCGGAAACGGCTCACTAGTGTCCACAACCCAGGATTTATATAAATGGGACGGGGTAGTAAAAGGCGGGAATATGTTTACAGACGAAGAATTGAAGTCTATTTACCCTGCTAGTGAAAGAAACGGGCATAAACTAACTTTATGGAGTGGTGGTGTACCCGGTTTCAGTTCTGAATTTCACAGCTATTTTGAAGACAGGCAGTGCATAATTGTATTGTCCAATAATGTGTCCACTGTTTCAAGACTGATTGCGGAAGATATAGGGGCCATACTTTATGATAAACCGTACGAGATAGTAGAGGTCACTAATTTCAAACAAAATCCAAAAAGTTACAACAGCCTGGAGGGGGTATATAAATTCGGAGATAATTTCTTTTTCCCCGGGGCTGAAATAACAATCAAGGGTGCCGGCGAACAATTAATAGTATCCGGAGGGCGAGGCACTACTATCTTAATTCCTTTAGGTGAAAATAAATATCTCGACAGGTCCAACTGGGCGGTAATGAATTTTTTAAAAGATGAAAATAACGTTGTCAATAAAATCGATTGGAAATACGGCAGTTCCCTTTTTGTTGCTAAACGTGTGAAGTAATCCTGGCGGCTTAAAATATGCAGTTATTATACAAGCTTGTTTTCATGACTCAAATGCAGCACTCATTAATTCAATTTCTTTGACTGGGATCTTAAATTCATTTGCAGCTTCATTCCAGGCCGTAACCGAGTTTTTTACCTGTTCGATAATCTTCTTTGCTTTTTGCAGTGGGATTCGGAAATATTTAATAACAGAAAGTGCCAGGTCAAAATCCAGGGCATTATCGGTTTGTGAAATATTAAGTGTTAACCCTTTTCCGTGATAGACAGGATTGATATCATAAGCAGGAGAGAGTTTCCATCCGCTCGTTGTTAATATGAAACCATGGTTTCGTAAATGATCATCTGTATTTTTTATTGCGATATTAAAGACAATCCTGAGCCAGAGTTCTTCCAGATCAGCCTGTACCTGTGCACCGTGTTGCATGGTAAAAGCCGCTATATCCAAATAAGAAACGCCATCCGCACCGTCATTGTGTCCAAGTAAAGTCATGGCAGAAGCAAAATGAATCCGTTGCTCACCAATACGGTCAAACCGTTTTGATAAAAAACTATGATGTGTTGTATTAAATTTTTTGAGGCTTGCCTCAGCGATTTGAATACCGCTTTTTAGTGCAAGCCTGTGTGCTACCATTTCCCAGGCACCTACATTTATTTTGTCATTCACGCTCGGAAATTTCGCTATCCATAAATTGCCCAGGGGATCCAGCACACCTGCTTTCGGCCTTGCTCCTCCGAGTGAAGCACCGGGTGCCAATAACATATTAATCCATTTTAGCGATTCGATGTCTTTCAAAAGACCCTGTTCCAATTGAATGCTTGCATTTTCCAGTTCACGTAGTGTGGCCCAGGGCGGAGCAGAATGGCTTTTATTATTGTTTAAAAAATCTCCCTGAGGGTCTCTTTTAAACCGAAGTGCACCCATACGGTGTGCGTCAAAAACACCGAGCAAATAATCTTCTTCAAAAAGGTTTCCTGGTTTTCTTGTTTCCTGTTTCGCCATCAAAGCTTCTCTTCGATCCATCAGCACACGACCCCAGCGGTCCGGCGATGAGTCGAGAAAGACGCTGAAATTCTTTTTATCCGCTGAAAGATATTGGGGACCACTGTATAATTGCAGGTCGGGATCAATCGTCTGCACGTGTTTAGACTTCAACCATTTTTTATCATAGGCAAAAGAAAAGACCTCCCGTCCTTTTATGTGGTCAACATTTAGTTCACCCATTAAAACCGGTCCGCCCAGCTCATGCCAGTCTGCATATACCAAGATCAACATAACTTATTTTTTAGGTCCTCTTTTTTTAATAATCAATCCTGAATCCTGGATTCTTCTACCCAGCTCATCGTCGGCCGCCAATTTGAGTAAATCTTTTTCCATTCCCAAAACAAACAGCACCTGCGCAAAAGCTGCCATTGTAACTTTTGCTGCCCCTTTTTCAATATTCCATAAGGTTGTACGGTTGATACCTGCCCGCTCAGCAACCTGTTGGGCCGTTAGTTTTCGCCTTAACCTGGCTAACTTAATCTGTTCGCCTAACTGGTCTAAGACTGACTGCACGCGCGGTAATATTACAATTGCCCTGTCATTCATAATGTTTACTATAGTAAACAAATATACTAATTTAGTTTATTGTAATCAACATTATTTAAAATAACGTATAGAATCATCAATTAGGGCTCACATTGAAAGCTCGCTGACGAGCATTTATAGATGTTTGGGAACGGCTTCAGTATAGTAATCGACTTTATCCTGGATTATAAAACAGTTTTTAAAAACCTCAATAGGTAGATAGCCGGGAAGGTCCTTAAATGGGAAAGCGAAAATTTACTGTAACCAGCGGCCGCAGCCTGGATTTTAACAGACAAATCACCAAGGAGCTAAGAATGCTGCACGGTATATAAATATTGGAATTTTGCTTTCGAGGCCCGGAGCAGCTTGAAATAAGTCTGAACAGCCTGTGGTCCGAAGGATCACCATACGTGCCACCTCACCGATGTTTCAGTGCCGGCATATTCCCGTAAACACCGAGAATTTAATCATCTGGCCGCTATCATGGGGCCTCGATTTCGGTGAACAATATGTCACCAGTTATCGGGTAATAGTGACCCGATTTATATTTTAAATTGGCCCTCTTATAAATAAGAACGTCCTAAGACCTTGTTTTAAAATAGATCTTTTGGCCTTCAAACCTCAACTTAATGAAACAGGGTTACAACGCGTGGCCCACGAAGTGCGGTAACCTAGCTATGCCTAACCGACGGCTGAAGATAGTCTGGGGTATCCAGCTTTGTAAAACGGTAGGTAGTGGGTATAAAAATGACTCACCGTGGAATGGTGAGTCATTTTTGAAATAGGTTGGACACTAATTCTACCTACTCAAATAATAGCGAATAACTTCGGACACCCTCTTTGATCTGAAGTTTATTATGTCCAATATATTGGTAAGCTTCGAGAGGTGGAGAGGCCTGCCTTTCAAATCCTTCAAAGTCCTGGAAAGCCGGCTGATAACCTGCTATGACGTTTACCACAGTCTCATAAAAGTTTCGAAAAGCTATAGTATAATAGAATTTTTCCTCAGGTGACAATTCATCGCTAAATGAAAGTTCAACGATATTTATAGCCCCTTCAGATAAAAGATGATTTTTCTCTGAATCTTCTAATCCTGCAACAAATTTTTCTGCTTTCTCATGTTGTTCCTCATACGAAGAATTTAAATTAAGCGAAGAATGCTGGTAGGCAACAACTAACTTTCTAAATACGGGATCCAGATCCATACTATTTACGAAATTAACTTGCATATGTTGGAATTTAAAGTAAGAAGATTAGCAGGGGCGGATCGGAGGATAAAATTACTGAAGCCATTGTTAAGCTCGAGCCAAGATAATGAGTAAAAAGCCAGAAGAATTTCACCCAAAGCGTCGATTTTTTTTGTAATAAGCGTTAAAAATAACATAAAAAAATTATTAACCAAATTTACCTTGCATTTCTTTCCAAGACCCAGTAAGGAATAATATGATTGACAAAACACAAATCCTGTACTTTTTTGAAGACGTCGTGCATTGCCGGATTATCTTCGAACCTTATGAAAAAATTATGCCTAAAGGCATCGAACAACCTGTCAGCCCTTGAAGCAATTTTTTCAAGACAAATATACCTATCCTTTTGACCATCCTTATACAGCTCAGCTGAATGGTCATCTACATGGATGTCCGGTACCAGGAAGCGGATAACCGTACGTTGCACCGGTTCGGTGGCCAGCAAATCGTCTATGTACTTCAAGAAGGACCCGGTATCTATCTGCTCATAAAAGTTCGGTTGTTTGGCTATCAAATACCATTCACAAAGACCTTTTTTTCGATATTGAAAGACCTCACAAAAGTCAAAATGCTCTGGTTGAACTACAAGGTCGGATGCCTGTACGGCTTCACAAACACTCCACTCTTTTAAATATTTGATTAGCTTTTCAGAGGAGCAGAAGCGAGCTAATTTATTTAGAACATCCTCTCGCCTGGCCATAGTCAGAGGATACTTATCGTTTTTTTTTGAAAACCGCAGATATTGAGTTTTACTCATCCAGCCCTGTTTCTCAAAAAGATATCGGGACTCTTTTGCATTTCCCTTAATGGAATCTATTTCGAGAACTGAAAACCAGTTATGTTTTAGCGTCACTTTCTTATGCTGGTTATCAAAAAGAAAACAACCCCCCTTTAACAATATTGTGTCTTTAAATATTTTTTCCGGAGAAAAATTTACCGGAACATGCTCATGCCCTGTAAGCAGGAGGTCACTATGATCGATAATTTCGGTAACTATACCCGCGGCGTTTTTAGTGCTATTGTCATATGAATAGTACTCGTTCCAATCCAACCAGTTTAAGGGATGATGCATGCAAGTGACAACTACAAAATCAGCATACTTTGAAAAAAGTTCCTGCATTTCCTTTATTTCCGCTAAAGGCGTACCTGTAATTTGACTGTTATATTCTGAAATCAAATCTTTAAACTTCAACAGGTCGTTCAGATCCGGTTCTTCTCCTTTTGCACATGCATCAGACTGGAATTTGTCTACCAGCATTTTGTTAAATTGATTCCCGAGGGAATACCAAGCGGAGTTAATAAGTATAATAATAAGACCCTTATCAGAATCGACGACGTAGCCAAATAACCGATGACTTGCATATTGTTCTGAAACCTGTAAATGAGGCAAAGAAAAAGCTGCTGTATTGTTGACAAAAAATGAATAATCAGCAAAAAGCTTTTTAAAATTTTCAAAATTAACTTTCAAAAAATCATTTCTCGACTGCTCACTAAAGCCCGGCATTTGGTTATTTAAATATTCTGTTAAGAATGGTGACTCATCCCAATTCACATCATGATTTCCAGGAATGGTAATAATTTTTGGAGGCGGAGTTCCCCTATTTTTAAAAATGGTGGTTAATGGTTCAAAAATGCGTTTCCATAGTTCGTCATAGTCTTTTTTTGTTCCTGCCTGAGCCAAGTCGCCCGTAACAAAGATGTAATCAAAGGGGCGAATATTTTCCTCTTGCTCAACCTTAATAAAAAAATAATCTAAATATGATTGTAGTTCACCTTTTATCGCCGAATATTCGGCCGAAAAATGAATATCTGTAAGCCATAGTATCTTAATCTTATTGTCTTCCATAGGTCTCGACTATAAATATTTTTTTGTGTTTGAGGGAATAATTCCAAAGCCAATCAAGCATTGCTGCAGATTGGCGGAAGTAAATGTTCAAATTATTTAAATCATCAAAGAAAAGGCCCCCGGTCTGATCAACAACATAGAGATGCTCTGCCTGTTCCTGTAAAAAGCATTTAAGTGGCTGACCCGTTAGCCAGTTACGCCGAAGCAATGCTATAGTTTTATTATTAGCTTTATAAATGTTATCGAGATAATAATACATGAAACATTGAAAATAGAAAAGTGATGAGTTGTCGACGTTATATTTATTGGTTTTGTCCGCCAGGTCCTGACAGAATAAAGCTTTTGAAAACAAGAAATTTACAACCTGGGTAGTCAATATTATCCCTTCATTGCTTAGCTGTTGAATAACCTTGGCAATATTATCGGATAATTTAGATGGAACATTCCGATAATCATTGCCCATCCTGCCAATTGTTTTGTCGAGAAACTTAAACAGGAAACCCAAAAGCTTTCTTAGTATATCGTTTTCTTTCAAAAAATCATGATAACGATTTACTTGTTTTGAAATGGTTTTAAAATGCCGGTCCCAAAAAGTAAAAATTTCTGGTAAAGGACATTTTAGATTTTCGGTATCAAATCCAAGCAATTTACCAATGAATAAAATCCGGAACAGTTCTTTTTTAAAATGGATTTCATTCATTCCACCTGTTTTATTATAGAGAGATGAATTTTGAAAGTTGTATGTCCAGAACCAGTAGTAAAAGAGTTCAAAGTCGAAATTGAAACTTATAATAAACCGCATAGTATCCACTAAATAATACTGCAGGTCAATTAACTCTAATTCAATCATTTCCCATAAATACGGATCGGATTCCGAAAGCAATTTGACATTTTGCTGGTGTTCATCAAGCAATTCCTGCATTTCTTTTTTTCTTTCATCAAGATAAAAGAAGTTCAAAATTTCTTTTATGATGGTAGCAAACACAAACTCTGGTGAAGTAAGGTCATGGATATAGTAGTTAATGGAATTGTAGTTGGCAATCGTTTCTTTTAAGTTTAGCTGTATAATTGGACCGTACCAATATTTCTTTGTGAAAAACGCATTTCCAAGTTCGAATGCCATTGTACTGTAAACGCTTAATAATTGCTGGATAGAAGAATTAAAATCGAGATCAAAATCTGTGATATCTTCAAACTGATAACAATTCAACATCCGTATATTATAACCTTCCTGAAATATTTTAATTCGTTCCATCAGAGCAGTTTCAAGTGTATGTACTTGGGGCTCGCCGGTATTTTCCTTCCAGATTCTATATTCGTAATTAATCATCTCCTCAAGTTCATCCATGAAAATTTTGAAATCCAGAAAAAAGGGAAATAGTATGACGTCCTGAATCCCATTGTTATAATTTGAGAACAATTTTAGAATCTTGGAACGGATAGGTCTGGCTATCTTCAGTGCCTTTAAATTCTTTTCCAAAACAGTTATGTTAGAAACAGGAATACTCAAGTAACCAAGTGAGGAGGCCAGATTAAATACTTTTCGGTCGTCTCTATCACCGGGATTGTGGTAAGGATGTTGTCCATCAAATTGAATTTGAGTTTTAATTTTTCTTACGTGATTATAGATGTTTCCATCTTCCGCTGTTGCCAGCCAAAGCAACCTCAGATTATTATTCGCTTTTTGTGAATCTTTCACAATGAAGTAGTCGCTTTTTCCCGCCACAAGCAGACGCTGATTCAGATCAAACAGTTTTACATTCTGCTGTTCAAGAAATTGCCGTAGCAAGTGCATATGGCCAGGCTTGACCTGGCATTCGATATCGGATCTTAATTTAATATCCTTTGAAAGAAAATCCGATACAAAGGGTTCGGCTTCGCTTCCAAAAACCAAATCAGAATTTAACCCAAAATACGTGTGGGTATCTGAAAACACATTAATTTTTGATAGGTCACCTATTTCTTCTTTTGCAAAAAATGCTTTATACAATGAATCTTCGATAATCAGGTCAGCCTCGTGCAGATCAACAATCGTAAGCCCTCTTAACTCTTTCAAAATTGAAGAAATACTTTCCGGGTCGTCTGTAAATAAGAGCAGCGAAATTTCAAACCAGGAAAAAGACTGCAGTAAAAGGAAATCAGTTTTTTGAAATGTTTTTGTTGTTTCGCAGGCATTAAATTTGGTGACTAATTCTCCAACTTTCTTAATTACGGCGTCGGAGTATTTCTTCCCCGCACCTATTAAGAACCCATTGTTTAATTTCAGATTGCAAATAGCTAAAAAATATTCCCGTTTACCCCCTGGCTTTAAATGATTATGGAAAAATTGGTGAAGGTCATCTGTTTTACTTTGCGCAAGTCCTGTCAGGCATTGAAAACTGTGTGGTCCAAAAAGAGTTGCCTTTTCGGTACTGTAGACCTGCGGCTCAAATAATTTTTGCGCAAATTTAAAATTATCAATCAGGGAAATGTAAGCCATGTCATAGTTTCCCAGTAAATGATAGCGCAATGGATTATAAAGTGTGGGTGTCTCGGTTTCGTATCCTTTTGGCGCTGAGCCTGCATTAAATTTGTCATTACAATAGGAACCGATATTTTTTCTATATCGTTCAAAATAGGATTCCCGTACGCTTTTGTCGAATTCTTTTTCCTGTTTTTGAGGAGTGGTGGCCAGCGCAATATGTAGTGTTAACGAACAATAAATATCAGGATCAATCATGGTTGCAATCGTGAATGTTAAAGGGAAATTACCCGGCCTTCGCCTGGCAGCAAGTATAAATAATTTATTTTTTAATAAATACCGTATTTCTACCTATTTATTTCCCAAAACCATTCAATATATTCCCCGAGGCCTCGTTATTTTATTGGCCGGAGCATTTTGCTCGAAAAAATTTCTTTGTTTCCTAGTTTTTCGTGTGTCTATCTTTCTTCCCTTACAATGTTGCCTTCTCTCTTTAAACCCCTTATTTTAAGATACGCCCGTACCGCTTACCAACTTAAAAAGGTGTAGCTACGGCAATCAGTATAGAAAATGTTAGCGTAACATTTAAATATAGTTATTGCATCATCAGGGTTAAGAAAAGACGAAGGGGTTATCTAATAAAGCCCAATAAGCATAAAATTATCACTACTTGGTAATTCAATTACGCAGGACTAGGTGCATTGGCCAGCAAAGAGGCATGCCTTTAAGAAAGATTTAAGCAAATTCCCGTATTTCTACGGTTGTTTTTAAAGTCCTGAAGACTTATTTTGCCCGTATCCGCATCACAACCCCGGTTGTACCACTATAATAACTGACAATGACCCGCGTACTTACTAAATCACGTTATAAACTGGCAGTCGAATGCTCAGCCAAGCTTTTTTACACCGGTAAAAAAGATATTTATTACGATTCAAAGCTTGATAACGAATTTTTGATGGCACTTGCTGAAGGCGGGTTCCAGGTTGGCGAACTGGCGAAACTTTATTACCCGGGGGGCGTCAACATTGAAAGCCTGGATTATGAAACAGCCCTCCAGCAAACAGCGGCCTTGTTGAAAGAAGAAAACGTGATCATTTATGAAGGTGCTTTCCGCTATGAAGATCTTTTTATCCGGGCCGATATCATCGTAAAGGAGGGTAACAAAATAAAATTGCTGGAAGTAAAAGCAAAGTCAATCGATGGGGAAGAAACCTTCACTACAAAAAATGGAATCAAGTCCAAATGGCGACCTTACCTCGATGATGTTGCTTTTCAAAAGCACGTTATTATAAAGTCTTACCCGCAATTCGAGATTGAGGCATATCTTTTTTTGTCGGACAAATCAAAAACGGCATCAGTAGACGGACTGAACCAACTCTTCTTTGTCTACGAGGATCAAGGCCGCTACCAGGTGAAACGCTCTGAAAAAGGAGACTATAATAATCTTGGAACACCATTATTAACCGCATTTTGCGTTGACAAAGAAGTCGAACTTATATGGAACGAACCCACAGCTCTTGGTTCCTTCGAAGACCAGGTAAAATTCTTTTCAGCAAAATATGCCGTAGATCATTTTATAGATGCAACACTTGGTGGTCAGTGCACGAAGTGCGAGTTTAAATTACCTGCAGATCAAAAACCGGAAGGAAAGAAATCCGGTTTTCATGAATGCTGGAAAAAGGCGGGAGTAACCGACGAAATACTCAGCCAGCCTCTCGTCCTGGAGCTATGGGATTTTCGCAAAAAACCTGAATATGTCAAGGCGGCCCGTTACTTATTAAAGGACCTGGAGCGAGCCGATCTTGAACCGAAAACAAAAGGTAAAAAGGATTCCGTTCCGTACTTAAGCAGGATTGACAGGCAGGAACTTCAAATTCAAAAATGCCGTGATAATGATCCCAATCATTTTCTCGACATTGAAGGACTCGCTGCAGAAATGAAGCAGTGGAAGTTCCCCCTTCATTTCATAGACTTCGAAACTACGGCTGTGGCCATTCCATTTAATGCAGGGAAAAGGCCTTATGAACAAACTGCCTTCCAGTTTTCTCATCATACAGTTGACGAAAATGGCGGCGTTGTTCATGCCCATGAATGGATCAATACACAGCGCGGTGTTTTCCCGAATTTCGAATTTGTCCGCGCATTAAAAGAATCACTCTCGGGAGACGACGGAACGATATTCAGGTATGCCGTACACGAGAATACTATTTTGAATGTCATCTACCGGCAGTTGCAGGATTCGGCTGAAACGGACAAACATGAATTATGCGAATGGATTAAAACTATTACCCACTCCTCGAGTTCCAGTTCCGATCAGTGGCGCGGAGAAAGAGACATGGTTGATTTAAGGGAAATGGTACTGCGTTATTATTACCACCCACTAACAAAGGGATCAAACTCCATCAAGTTCGTCCTTCCTGCTATTCTTTCCTGCAGTGATTACCTCCAGGAAAAATACAGCAGCCCTGTCTACGGAAATGAAATACCGAGCAAAAATTTTAAAGCTGAAACGTGGATCAAACGCGATGAGACCGGCCATATAATTAACCCTTATAAACTTCTCCCGTGCATTCATAATGGTATCGATAACGAATCCCTTGATGAAGTCCTTACTGATGAAGAATCAGGCATCGCAGACGGCGGTGCCGCTATGATTGCTTATGCGCGCATGCAGTTTAGCGATATGAATGAAACCGAGCGGGAAAGAATTATGAGTGCACTGCTTCGCTATTGTGAACTGGATACCCTTGCGATGGTCATGATTTATGAAGCGTGGAGGGAATGGTGTAAATAAATTTTCATGTCAAAGTTTAAAAATCCTGGCTTAAGGTATCTTATTATTGACCGGTCACTCCGCCGTTGGAAGTCGGTTTCTACCCAAACACTCAGAGAGATCATTCAGCGGGAACTCGATGTTAATATTACATTAAGGAGCATTCAATTGGATATCGAAACTATGATGCGTCCTTACCCCGCAGGTTTTGATGCACCAATAGATGAAGACAAGAAAACCCATCAATACAGCTATACCGATCCCGCTTTTTCCATTACTACTTTCAGGCTCAAGGAAGAAGAGATCAAGGCGATGCGGTTCTATGCGGCGTGCTTAAAGATGTATAGCGAGTATAGTATCTTCAGTTCTTTCTCAAGCGGTATCAATAAAATTGTCGAGGGTGTAAATATCCGAAACCGGTTCCAGGAGAACCGCGATGCTGATTTTATTATACAGACAGACACTATTCCAAACCCTCACGGGGCGGAATACTTAAGTGATATTATTGAAGCAATTGATGAAAAAAAATACATGGAGTTTAACTACCTGAAATTTAGCAGTGGTGAAATAAAAAAGCGGGTTTTTGCTCCCTATATGCTGAAGGAATATAAAAACCGGTGGTATGTTATTGGGGTTGAAAGGGGTGAAAACAAGATCACCACATTTGCGCTGGACCGTGTATCGGAGCCCGTAATACTCGATCAAAATTTTTCAAGAACGATTGAATTCGATAATGAAAAATATTTTACCCATTCATTTGGTATAACGCGGCCGGATGCGCCGGTTGAGGAAGTTGTATTGAGGTTCACTAAAAATGAAGCTCCTTATATCCTTTCGCTGCCTATTCATAAAAGCAAGAAGTTAATCAAGCAACAGCCCGATTATACAGATATTTCTATTTCGGTTATTCCGTCTTACGAATTATATGAATATATTTTAGGTAAGACTCCCGACGTTACCGTTCTCTCCCCCCAACACGTTAAGGAAAGCATCAAAAATAGTTTAAGAAAGGGGGTAAATCTTTACGGAAAAAAATAATTTCTAAAGCGAAAATAGATTTCGCCGGCGCCTCTTTCCTTTGTATTTCAGCAATAAGAAATACACATGGAATACTTACATTATGATCTAAGTTTAGCGAGTGGAGATATAATAATAGTGAATCTCGATAAACAGGCCAACGTTCTGTTACTTGATAGTTCAAATTACAGTAACTACAAGGCCGGACGTCGTTACCAGTATTTTGGCGGGCTTGCTAAAGTGTCTCGCTTTCGCGTCGCAGCACCTTCAGCCGGGCAGTGGCATGTAGTGATTAATCTCGGGGGGTACCCCGGTATAGTAAAAGCCAGTGTCTCCGTCAACCGTTAACCTTATGAAGAAAAATGAAATTCCGCAGGTACTTATACCGCTTACGGTGCTGTTACTGATTTACCTGGTTGGACAAAACTATATAAAAGCAAAACGTATTGGTGTGCTTGACGCGGCCTTGAAAGCAAACCATGATCTGTATGACCAAATTAAAAACCAGATTCGTTTACTGATTGCGTCATCACCTAACCTTGACAGTGATATTGCCAAAGAACTAAAAGAAATTTCAGATTTAATTGAAATCAAACAGGACAGCCGGGCTGTTATGGTTATTGCTAAAATAATTGAGAGTCTCTTGCGTGAACTATTTGAAAAAAATGAGGCTTTCATTAATGAAATGAAGGCGAAAAGCAGGAATGCAACCTTCCATGATTACATCGATTACGCACTTAAAACCGGCACTATCTGCAAAGAGGATTTTCACCACCTGAAAATTATTAAGGAAATCAGAAACGAGGAGGCTCATAAACTCGCGGTAAGGAAAAAGCGTTCGCTGATTGCAGCTTCCTTTATAGCCGGTATCAGTATCACCTTATCGCTTTACCGCATAGCAAGAGAAAAGGCAGAGGACTATTTTTTTGCTATACAAAAGCCTTTGAATTAGCTAACCGCAGAACAGAACTCCTGCGAAAAATGAGTTCAAAGAGATCGTCTTCACTCTTATCACTGGAGGCAAAAAAAATTTCTACTATGGCCGTAGGCAGAACAGCAAAGACAGGAGAAAACTGTCCCGAAAGTGGTGTCTGGAAAGTAGCAGGTACCCCAAGTACTACTGCTCCCATAGCCAAGGGTAACAGGATGCCTCCTTACGCTGGCAAAGCAGTAACGTGGACACTGATCCAGCTGGCTTAAAAAGAAAGGAGGATTTAATCCTCCTTTCTTTTTTTATTTTTATCCGGCGAGGTTTTTATACAATTTTGAAAGCAGTTTGTTAAATGGATTCCAGACTCATTGAAACTTTTTCTACCATCATAGCCACCGTCATCGGAACTATTCTTGGCTGGTTGTTAAACAATCTTTCCAAAAAAGGAAAATTAAAGATTATCGACAGGGAGGTACGAATCGACCCGGTGAATAAGTCGCACATGGGTTCAGCTGCCTATAATTATGATTTTACACTTTGGTTTTATAATTCCTCCAATGACTTTATTTCTATTCACGACTTCATGGTCGAAAGCTTAGTGCAAGGCGAAAAACTCACCACAAAATGTTTTATCAATTCACAAGACAAGACAACGCATCTTAATTTTATTCCTAAACAGATTACCGTTATTTCTTTTAACGCATTGCAGGCATATCAAAAAAGTATATTAGCAGGAGACGTTCATATTTTGCGGTTCGGGTACATCACGACAGGAGAGAAAGCAAAATTTTATCAAATTTACCGGAGCATAAATCACAAGGTGAGTAAAACAAGAAAGCAATAAAACCTTTCCGCCGCGAACAACTCCTCAATTTAAAAATAATTTCAGGTTAACAATAAAAAGCGAAATTGAAATTGGCTGTCCGTTCTTCCGGTAGCGGTAATACCAATATTAGCTAATGTATTTTTCCAAAAGTTGTAGGTCGTTAAGCATCTTTTTATAAGAATTTGTGTTGAGAATGTCAAGTTGCTCAATCATAATATTGTTATCTGTTTTGATTGCAACAATGTCTTTATAGATGGGAAGCATTTCGCTTGTATAAACGAAATTCCTTTCCCTGTACAAAAATTTTGATGTTCCTTTTCTGTTAAGGTCCGACTTGATTTTTTTTATAGTTTTAATTTTACCGAAATAAAAAATTAAGCCTGCTTTTGCTTTTTCCGATAAAATATAACCGCCTTTTCTTTGAGAATATGCCTCAAAAACCTCTGCAATTTGAATGAAACTTGGGGTATAAAAATTTAGTCGGAATTTGTTAGGGAAAATGTTCTCAAGACTGTAAGTGCAGAGGAAGGCAGAATTGCTTTTTAATTCTCCCATAAGAATTACCGCGGTAAAAAGAAAATCTTTATCTAAATATATTTTCTTTAGCAGGTCTGCAATTAGCGGAGCATTTTTGTCTCGAACTGTAAATTCGTCAATTATTAAAATGCCGTCTTTACTGTCACTTACTTTTTTATTAATTACATCGTCAATATTTCGTCCATGAAGTCCAAAGTCATTAATGTCGTGGCAGGCAATTTTGTTAATAGGCACCTTATTTTCTTTTATAACTCCAGTTGCCAATAGGAAGTCCTGTAAATATTCATAAACTAAATTTGTTTTGCCGCTACCGCTAACGCCATTAATTACAATAAATTTTCGTTCCTGTCCTTTACTCTCTTTTGAAGAAATTGATATGTTACGTAAAAATTCTTCGGTTTGCGATTGCATAAAAGTAAGAAAGGGTTCAACTTTTATTTCACCTATGATTTTTCGTATTTTGTCTAAATCGAAATGGTCAAGCTCACTTTTTTCTGAGCTGTCAAACCAACTATTTATTATTTCAAAAAGTTTCATTGATTTGTGGTTTTAATATATTCCCTAACTGATTAATATAAGAAACTTTGTCTCTCTCTAAACCAGCAAGTTCTTTTGTAAGGTATTAATGCTTTGTTCTTCTTCTGTCATGGCTAAAAATGTTCCTTTGAATGTTTCTTCAAATATTGATGTTAGAATCTCTGTCACAGACTATGTCCTTGGTTCTGTTTTAACTTCAGTCGTTTCAATGTTCGCAGCATTGCCTGCTAAGTAAAATCATCTTCACTCATTTTTTGTTTCTCCTTTTTTACCAATCTGTTCTTTAATCGCATCTCTTATATTTTTTTCAAATTTGTTTATCTGCAGATAAATACCGTAGATGCATAAGCATATCGCGTCAATCTTATCATAATTAATACTTTCAATTATTTCTATTTGCTTAAAAGTATTTGCGTCTTTATGGCCAGCTACCGTATTTCTAATTTCCTTTAGATATCCCAAACTGGATGATTTGATGTCTTTTATATTTCTTTTGATAATAGCTAGTTCGTCCCCCAGTTCATGGTTAAGCAGAATAGTTAAATCGTTAGCAAAAGGTTTACCAAATATGGATGGTATATCCTGTATAAATTCATAGAGATGGAGGGCAAGCATCTTTGCATATAATTTTTTTTCAAGCGTTTCCTTTGAACCATGAAAAGCTTTATATAAAAGAATGATATCAAGAAATGACAGTCTATAAAAAGCAAAAGCATTAAAAAAAGCGTAGGCTCCTTTGTTGTAACCGTATTCGTTTTCTGCATGCACAATTGCTTGCTGCCAAGTCAAACGGTCAGCATCTAATTGCTGAACCAGTCTATCCTGCAAGGAAAGGAAAAACGTAAGTGAAGATTTTTTCCTTTTATTTCGAAAGAAATTAAAGTTCATGAAGCTGAAATTGACCCCTGCTGCAAAGTTTAAATAAAAGGATACTAATTCACTTTCTAAATTTCGACTGGCATCCTAGTCGTAATGTGCCCACTATATACATGCAAGATGATTTCACAACATATCAATAACTGCTTTTTTTTGCAATCCGCTTTTGTGCACTTTTACATCATGGACTAACTTACTCGGCAGAAACGGTTGATTAACATCTATTGAGTTTTGAGAGTCTTTGTCGGACTTTCATACGCAGCTTTAATTGCCTGGATACTTACGGTTGTAATGGCTAAAGCGAAAAGCGAAACTCCTGCTGCCGCAAAAATCCACCAGGACAGCTCAGTTCGATAAGCATAGTGCTGAAGCCACTCATTGATAAAATAATAGGAAAAAGGAAAAGCAATGATTAAAGACATAATGATTAAAAAAGAAAAATCCGTAGAAAGCAGTAACCAAATATTGGTTACTGAAGCGCCGAGTACTTTACGTATCCAGATTTCTTTCTTCCGTTGTTCTACAATGAAAGATATCAGACCGAATAAACCCAAGCAGGAAATAATAATGGCCAGGACAGTAAAAATAGCCGAAAGGGTACCTACTCTTTCTTCATCGGCAAATTTTCTTGCATAATCTGCATCTGCAAATTCGTATTCAAATGCCTGTGCAGTGAACTTTTTAAAAACAGATTCTATTTGTTCTAAGGCTTTGTGCGCATCTGCAGCAGGGTTAATACTTACAAGCAGATACGGAGCGGGATCAGGCAACAATCCGTATATAGCCGGTTTCACAGTTTCATACGGTGAGTTTGTTACCATATTCTTGATAACGCCGATTATAGTATATTTCTTATCAAACCAAGTAATTGAACTGCCTGCCGGATTTTTAATGCCCATAAAGTCGGCAGCGGCTTTATTCAAAATGATCGATGAGGAATCCGTAGTAAATTGCCTGGAAAAATCCCTCCCTGCGGCAAGCTGCCAGCCGACTGTTTTACCGTAATCATACGATATCCAAACTGTAGAGAAGTCCGTAGCCAAATTGGGATCTTTGCCCGGCCAACTGATCCCTCCGGTAGTGCCGACTGCTGCTGTTGTGGTACTGCCGGATTCGGCCACCGAGTATATTGATTTTGTTTTTTCCATTTCTGTTTTGATCGCATCAAAATGGGTATGAACTGAAGTATCGGATACCGGAATGGAGAGAAGTCTTTCACGTGTATAACCAACAGGACGATTTTTTGCAAACCTAATTTGCCGGTACACGACAACCGTAGCAAAAATAAAACTGACAGATATTGTTAATTGTAAGACCAATAATGATTTTCGCGGAAGGGAGGCACTTCGGCCTGCATTGAAACTCCCTTTTAAGACTTTGATGGGGTTGAAGGATGACAAATAAAAGGCGGGATAACTGCCCGAGATAAGAGCGGTGACAATAACTACCATTAAACATACCACCCAAAAAATTGGATTGTTCCATAAGATCATTATCGACTTCCCGGTGATGGAACTGAATAAAGGTGAGGACACCTGTACCAACATTACAGCAAGAATAAAAGAACATGAAACGGTCAAAAAAGATTCTGTAAAAAAATGATAGATGAGTTGTTTTCTATTCGAGCCCAGTGTTTTACGAATACCCACTTCCTTTGCTCTTTTTTCACTTCTTGCTGTACTGAGATTCATAAAATTGATACAAGCCAGCAATAAGATGAGTACTCCTATGATCCCGAACATATATACGTATTGTATTTGACCACCGATTTTTTTGCCTCCCTCAAACGAGGAATACAAATGCCAGTCTTTCATCGCAAATAAAAACAGCGACGGCTTCTTTTTTGCAAGATCGGCGTTCACATTTTTAAGCTTCACATCTTTGATGTGTTTTGAAACGGCTTCATAGTCTGCATTGTCGTTCAATTCAACATAAAGTGACACGAAATTCGGTCGCCATGGATCAATTATTTCATTCTTCCAAGGCAAGTGATTAAAATAAAGATCCCAAGATGCAGCAAACTGCAATCCTGCCCATTGAGAATTTTCCGGAAAATCTTTGTAAACACCCGTAACAGTTAACGGCGGAAAATTATCGACCTGTATAATTTGATTGATCGGATCACGGTCTCCGAAATACGCTTTGGCGGCAGATGCGGAGAGCAGTACACCGGACGGATCAGAGAACTTTCGCTCCCCAGACTGTATCATCTGAAATGAAAAAAGTAACTGAGCATCACTCTCAAAGCAAGCGCCCTTATGTTTCAGTTTTTTA
>JAQBNK010000127.1 GCA_028288595.1 Chitinophagaceae bacterium | reverse complement strand
ATTAATACTATCATGCTGATCATGACTGTGAATGATGTGTTTGAAAGACGCGGACATTATCTTATGATCGAAAAAGCCGGGCTTTACTGGCATTTTGTAGATTTAGTCTGGGTGTTTGTATTTACTTGTTTTTACTTGATATAGAATAAGAATAAAGAAATTATAATGGAGCATACAACGACAGTACATAGTGAGCATGAGCATCATCATGAAAGTCCTAAAGGCGAGGTAAAACGGATAACAATTATTCTTTCTGTTCTTACGCTGATAGAACTTGGCTTTGGTTATTGGATGATGACTATTCCTGATGGCACTTTTTTAAAACATTTTATTAAGGGAGTGATCTGCATCCTGATGCTGGCGAAAGCATTTTACATTGTAGGATATTTTATGCACCTTAAGCATGAGCTAAGAAACCTGATCATGACGATCGTTGTGCCACTGTTGTTATTTGTCTGGTTTATTTTAGCTTTCTTAATGGATGGTAACTCTTACCTGAACCTCCGGATGAAATTTGACCCGTATAAAAAAGAACAGACAACAAAAAAAGTAGAGAAGAAAGAAGAGAACAGCGAAAAGAATCACAAACTTGATTAAGAATAATATTTTGATATGATCTTACAGCCATCGCTGCAAGGCGATGGTTTTCTTTTATTATATGAATAAGAAAGCTCTCCTTGCTCTTGCAATAGCAATATTAATCCCCGCCACTGCTTATTTTTTGTTGAAGTATAAGACAGACAGTGATGTGATCATGCCAAGGAAATATTTTTTTGATACTGTTATTTCGAAAGAAGAAAATGGGAAACTGGTAACCGACAGTATCTGGCATGTTACAAAAAATATCACACTCATAAACCAGCTTGGCGATACCGTTAGTTTGTATGATATAAAAGGAAAAGCCATTGTTGCTGATTTCTTTTTTACTTCCTGCAGAAGTATTTGCCCTTTTCTTACTCGTAATATGTCTAAACTGCAACAGTCTTTTTTAAAAGGCGGAGATGCAAGACAGAAGCTGGATACTACTATCGTGCAGTTTCTTTCTTTTAGTATTGACCCAGAAACAGATTCTGTAATGCGATTAAAACAATATGCCGATCGGTTTAATGTGAATCATGATAACTGGTGGTTTCTTACAGGCCCCAAAGATTCGATCTATAAATTCGCATTCGAAGAAATGAAAGTGGACAAGTATAGTACCGAACCAATTAATCCGGACTTTGTTCACACCAGCCGTTTTGTGCTGATGGATAAAAATTATCGCGTAAGAGGATTTTATAATGGCCTTGACTCCACAGACCTTGGAAAACTGGCAAGAGATATTGGCCTGCTAATGCTTGAAAAGGATCGGGGAGAAAAACGGAAACTTTTTTAATGTTTTAAAATGAATTCACTTCAACCCGCAATAAAAAAAAATGATGGCCAGGCCCGTTGGCTGATTGGTATTTTTTCGTTCGTCGTTTTTTCTGCCATCGCTGCACTCGGAAGATATAAATTAAATGCCACCTTCAATTTTGATGTGCACATTTTTGCTAAACTCAATGCGGTGGTTAATTCTGCAGTGGCGGTCTTGCTGGTTACAGCTATTATAGCCGTAAAAAATGGAAAGTATTTGCGGCATAAGCGACTGATGTATGCTTCCATGATTTTATCGGTAATCTTTTTAGTCTCCTATATTGCCCATCATTTATTAGCGGGTGAAGCAAGATTTGGCGACACTAATCATGATGGAATATTAAGTGATGAAGAGAAATTAGCCGCTGGTAGTTTAAGATATATTTATTACGCAATTTTAGGAACACACATTTTGCTTGCTTCTGTTATTCTTCCTTTTATTTTATTCACTGCATACAGAGCATTAATAGCAGAATGGCCCGCCCATCGCAAGCTTGCAAAATATACATGGCCCTTGTGGTTGTATGTTGCAGTAACAGGACCTGTGGTTTATTTTATGATAAGTCCCTATTATTAATTCATATGAGTAATGAGGTGACTACTCATTGCTCATAACTCCAGTTCCCTCGCGGGGTCCCAAAAAATTTTCTCAAAGTTTTGCACCTGGTCGTCCTTCACTTTAATTCCTTCTTTCTCCAGTAGCTGCTGCATCATGTCCGGCCTTTTAAAATGCATTTTACCAGACAGTAATCCTTTGCGATTTACTACACGATGCGCCGGAACTTTTTTTTGAGTGAAGGATGCATTCATTGCCCACCCAACCATTCTCGCAGAAGATTTAGCGCCAAGGCATGCCGCAATGGCGCCATAAGAAGTAACCCGCCCCTTTGGAATTAATCTTGCAATCGCATACACGTCTTCAAAAAAAGAATTTTTATCTGGATCCGGTAATGGTGAAGCTGATGTTTTGGCCCGCATACAATTATTGATTTGAATTTTTCTTTGCCGCCAGCAGTTCTATTCTGTTTTCAGCAGGCACATTTATATAATTATATGGACAGTGTTTACAACCGTTCCCGCAACAATTGCCACGATCTAAATGATATTTTTCAGTAAATACCATCAGTCCATTTTCATAATAAAAATCTTCTTTCTCAACCAGCTTTTTCACAAATAATGTCTTTTAGCAAACGATCTTTTTCTAACGGCAATTCTTTATTCAACCTGAAAGCAAGGTAATGAATGCGGTTGCTCTGCGCAATATCAAGTGCTTCGTAATGTGTTTTTATTTTTAGTTCAGGTTTGATATCGGGTTCCCCGTAAATATTTTCGGTATCATCTACGATTTCGAGTTCATACAATTTAATTACCTCAGATGTAAAATGGTAAAGATCGGGGCTGTCAGTTTTTAAATGAATAATTCCATCGGCCTGTAAAAATTGTTGATACATTCTTAAAAACTTAGGGTGCGTCAGGCGCTTTTTCATTTTTGAAAGCCGCAACTGGGGATCAGGGAAAGTGATCCATATTTCAGAAATTTCATCCTTACTAAAATATTCTTCTATCTGGTCAATTTGTGTTCTAAGGAAAGCGACATTATCAAGATTTTCGGCAAGAGCTGTCCTGGCACCTTTCCATAACCTGTTGCCTTTAACATCAACACCAATAAAATTTGCTTGCGGTTTCATTCTTCCTAATCCTAATGCATATTCTCCTTTCCCACAAGCCAGCTCTAATGTAATAGTGTGGGCATTTTTAAAATAGTTGTTCCAGTTTCCCTTCATGTTTTCAGGATATTGAAACACGTTTGGAAATTCAAGAATCTCCGCGAAGCGATGTAATTTCTTTTGCCCCATATAAAGCAAAATTAATGCTTCGTACATAGATGAGCTGCCTGGCGGCTATGGCTTCGGGCATCATTTTTCCTGTAAGAATCAAAAATGTCTTTTATGCAAAGAGATGGGGCCTGTACTAGTTTATGGCAACAGGATGTGCCAGATTATCAGCCAAAAAATGAATTCAGAAATGAGTTGTTTGATGTGATTATTGTTGGTGCCGGAATTACCGGCATTACGCTGGCGCTGCTTCTGCAAAAACAAGGGAAAAAATGCGCAGTGATAGAAGCGCATAAATTATGTTACGGTACCACCGGCGGAACAACGGCACACATCAATACCATATTTGATAACCCCTATAGCCAGGTGATAAAAGATTTCGGGGAAAGTGGTGCACAACAGCTGGCAAAAGCTGCGGGCAACGCCGTAGCGCTTCTGGAACAAAATGTTAAGCAGTATAATATTGATTGCGAATTTAGAAAGCTGCCTGCTTATGTCTTCTCGCAAAATGACGAGCAATCAAAACAATTAGATCAAATTATCGATGGAACCTTGAAGGCGGGCATCGAAGTAAGTTATTCGAATGATATACCTATACCGGTTCCATATGAAAAAGTAATGGTGGTGAGAGGCCAGGCTCAATTTAATCCTGTGAAATATGTATTTGCTCTTGCAAAAGAATACGAATCACTTGGCGGTATAATTATTCAGAACTGCAGGGTTGAAAATTTTAAAGATGATGAAATAAAAGTTCTGCAAACAACACAAGATGAATTGTCTGGTAAGTCATTGGTTTTTGCTACCCATATTCCTATCGGGATTAACCTCTTGCATTTCAGGTGCGCACCTTATCGCAGTTATGCTTTGGCCGTGAAGCTGGGTAACAACGATTATCCTGATGGGTTGATTTATGATTTATATGATCCATATCATTATTACCGGGCACAGGAAGTGAATGGCGAATTATTTATGATTGCCGGTGGCGAAGATCATAAAACAGGACATAATGAAAATACGCAGGAATGTTTTAGAAAACTTGAAGCAGATGTTCGAAGGCATTTTGATGTAAAGGAAGTTTCATACAAGTGGTCGTCCCAATATTATGAACCTGCCGATGGTATGGCGTACATTGGTAATCTGCCTGGCCACTCAGAGAACGTTTATGTCGCTACAGGGTTTAGTGGAAATGGTATGCCGTACAGCCATATTTCTGCCCTTGTAATTTCTGATCTTATACTCAGGGGAAATAGTGAGTACAAAAGCTTATTTAACCCCAACCGGATAAAACCAGTTGCAGGCTTCACCAATTTTATAAAAGAGAATGCTGATGTTGTTGGTCAGTTGATCAGTGGAGTGTTTTCGAAAGAGAAATTGCATGAGTTAGCACAACTGGCACCCGGAGAGTCGAAAGTTTTTTCTGTTGATGGCAGTTCCGCGGCGATACATAAAGATGAAAACGGGAAGTTACACGCGGTAGACCCGGCATGCACTCATGCAAAATGCACGGTAAGCTGGAACTATGCTGAGCAAAGCTGGGATTGTCCCTGCCATGGTGCGAGATATTCTGCTGATGGAGAAGTAATAACCGGCCCTGCCAGTAAAGGCCTGAAGCCAATTAATATTGAAGAAAAATTGTAAATAAAAAAGCAGGAAATTTTTCCTGCTTTTTTATTTTTAAGCTGTAGGGGGAGGATTCGAACCTCCACGAAGCAGTTAGCTGAAGCACAAAGCCTGGTGGTCAACCCCGGTCGGCCGAACGATGGTTAGGTCGACTCTATGCTTAAGTTTATCCTGTTGTCTTCACCCCCGAGACGAGAGGGCATGTCTGCCGAAGATTTCAACACCCCACAGTATATAAGAGCTTGTTTCTGATGTAAAATTAAGGAATGACTATATATGCAGAACTTTTTTCAATAAATATTTTGAAAATATAGAAATTATTCAAAGATTTGCCTGTAATGTATTTTTTTATCCAAAATCATTCAGAAAATGGCTG
>JAQBNK010000097.1 GCA_028288595.1 Chitinophagaceae bacterium | reverse complement strand
CTCGTTAATTTTTGTTGCATTCCGCCAATAATACTCGCTGCACTGCGGCTGACACCCGGTATCATTGCAAGGCACTGCCATATGCCAATAATGAAGGCCTTTCCGTAAGAAATTCTCTCTTCCGTATCAATTGTGTTACGCTTGAAAAGCTTGTCAACAAAAAGCAAAACAATTCCTCCGGCAAATAAACTAATAGCAACTGTAAGCGGACTTTCAAGTAAGGCATCGATCTTATCAGAAAATAAAGCGCCAAGTAAAAGCGCTGGAATAACAGCTATGATCAGCTTTACATAAAACTGCCAGCGATCAAACCTGAAGAATTTTTTATAATACAATACAACCACAGAAAGAATGGCACCTAACTGAATAGCGATCTCGAATAATTTAGTAAACGCATCTTTTTCAATTCCCAGCAAAGAGCTGGTGATGATCATGTGGCCCGTAGAAGAAACCGGTAAAAACTCAGTTATACCTTCTACGATTGCGATAATAATAGATTCAACAATAGTCATTGGCTGGTTTTATTTTAAAAAGAAAAGCGACGGAATATCCATCGCTTCACAAAATAAGATAAATGATTTAGGAATTTTTGATTTTGAGATTTCATTCGCCCTCAAAATCCCTAAATCAGAAATATTTAAACCGTTACTTTTTTCGGTCTTTTAAAAATGGCATATATCTCAACAACAAGCCCGAGTAATATTAATATTGGTGCAACCGTAACACGGGTAGTGCTGTACACTACTTTATAATCGAACTGGTTGGGGTTCTCATTTTTACCGCCGCTTAACAGGAACATACCTATGATTATAATAGCAGCTCCTATAGCCATCCACGTATAATTATCCCTGGTAAAAAGCGGGTTGATCAATTTTTTAACTTCGGTCTTTTTTATCTCGGCCATTGTAGTTGTTTTGAAGGTTGAAAGATAGGAAATTTGTTGGCAGTTGATTGTTGGCGGTTGGCGCCAACTATCAACCGTCATCCGCCAACTAATAAAGGTCATCCAGCGACATTTTCAAATACTTGATCACACTTCTATGTGTACTGAAAAGCGAAATTATTACGCCAATCAGTATCAGCCCGCCAAATAAAATAAACGTAAGATTATTATTGCGGATCGCTTTCAATTGTGGAAACTGGCTCTCTGCCCACTGCATTAACGTGAATAAAATAACGATTGCAATCACGGCGCTTATCAATCCATTGATCACCGCCCTTCCATCCATCGGTTTAGAAATAAAGCCGCGGGTAGCCCCCACCATTTGCATCGTCTTAATTAAAAAACGGTTACTGAACATGGCCAGCCTGATCGTATTATCAATACTAAAGATCACGATCACACAAAGAATAACCGCGATCACAAGAAAGATCAGCCCAATTTTCGATGCTCTTTCATTTAAACTCGACACCAGTGATTTCGGATACTGAAGATCATTGATCTGGTTGCCATAACGGTTCATCAGGTCAGACGAAATCTTATTCAGGCTATCGGGATTTACATATTCAGCCTTCGCATAAAAATCAATGCTTTCCGGCAGGGGATTATAATCAAGGATCTTGGACCAGTCCTCGTTATTTTCTTTATTCCACAGGTCTTTTGCAGATTCCTTATTAATAAATTTCACATCTCTTGCCCACGGTTGCGAAGAAATATAATGCTGTACCTGTGCAATAGAATCTTTGTTCAACGTGCGGATGTAAGCGCTGATACGAATGTCCTCTTTAAAAGAATTACCCACCTGCCTGAAATTCAGAAAGAACCATCCCATTATGCCCAGTATCAGCAGTACGAGCGCAACGCCAACGATGCTATAGATGTAACTGGGTTTGCTGCGGCGGGCAGCGGCTTTTCCAAATTGCGCCATGGTATTGATTTAAGGTTCGTAAGCAGCAAATTTAGGGTTTTTAACTGCTTAAAAACTTACATTTGCACTCACTCTTAACGATTGTTTATGAAGCTGGTCTGTCCCCGGCAGTCACTTCAGCCCAATGATTTTTTTATGTGACCAGCAGCAGAACTTTACTGAGCTTTTGTTGCGTCGCACCCTTGAGGTTCCTGTTCTTTACTGAACTTAGCCACAAAGACACGAAGACACAAAGAGACACAAAGAAAACTTCGTGAGACTTCGTGCCTTTGTGTCTTTGTGGCAAATAATAATTTTGATAATGGAATACAATTTTCGCGATATAGAAAAGAAATGGCAGCAACGCTGGCAGGAGACAAATGCATATAAGGTCAGCAACAATTCTGACAAGCCAAAATATTATGTCCTTGATATGTTCCCCTATCCCAGCGGCGCCGGTTTGCATGTGGGGCATCCTTTAGGTTACATTGCTTCAGATATTTTCGCCCGGTTTAAAAGGCTGAAAGGGTTTAATGTATTGCATCCAATGGGTTATGATGCTTTCGGTTTGCCCGCAGAACAGTACGCAATCGAGCATGGCGTTCATCCAGCTGTAAGTACGGAAAAAAATATTAATACATTTAGAAAGCAGTTAGATAATATCGGCTTTAGTTTCGACTGGAGCCGCGAAGTAAGAACGTCTGCCCCTTCGTATTATAAATGGACACAATGGATATTTCTGAAACTCTTCAAAAGCTTTTATAACCGCAAGACACAAAAAGCAGAAAGCATTGAATCCCTTGTCGCTGTTTTTGAACAGGAGGGAAATATTAATCACGAATGCCCGGGTGATATCTCCATGAATTTTTCTGCTGCAGAATGGAAATCATTCAGCGAAAAACAACAACAGGATATTTTAATGAATTACCGCATTGCTTATTGCGGTTATGGTGAAGTGAACTGGTGCGAAGCGTTAGGAACTGTTCTGGCAAATGATGAAGTAATAAATGGTGTAAGCGAAAGAGGTGGTTACCCGGTAGAGAAAAAGAAATTGCGCCAATGGTATCTACGAATCACAGAATATGCTGATCGTTTATTGCAAGGATTAGACACTGTTGAATTCAGCGATGCCATGAAAGAAATGCAGGGTAACTGGATTGGGAAAAGTTATGGAGCGGAGATGGAATTCAAAATTCAAAATTCAAAATTCAAAATAACGGTTTATACAACAAGACCTGATACGATTTTCGGAGTTGACTTTATGGTTGTTGCCCCCGAGCATGATCTTATCGAAAAAATTACAACGCCTGAACAAAAGAAACCTGTAGAAGATTATATCGCTTATGTAAAAAGCAGGAGTGAAAGAGAGCGGATGGCAGAGAAAAAGATCAGCGGTGTTTTTACCGGCGCTTTTGCGGTCAATCCTTTTAACGGCAGGGAAATTCCTGTATGGATATCAGAATATGTTTTAGCCGGCTATGGTACAGGCGCCATCATGGGCGTACCATGCGGCGACGAACGGGATCATAAATTTGCGAAATATTATAATATTCCTATCACCAATATTATTGGCAGTTATTATAATGGCGACGAAGCAAATGCAACAAAAGATGCAAAACTAGAAAACAGCGATTTCCTGAACGGCACTTTAATGCGTGATGCAATTGAGATTGTAATCAACAAGCTGGAAGAAATGAAAATCGGCAAACGCAAAGTGAATTATAAAATGCGTGATGCCTCTTTCAGCCGCCAGCGTTATTGGGGCGAACCGTTTCCTGTAAAATGGGAAAACGGGATCGCATATCCTTTAAATGAAAAAGAATTGCCGCTTGAACTTCCACATGTTGAAAGCTATAAGCCCGGACCCGAAGGCGAAGGACCATTAGCCAACATCCCGGAGTGGACAGCCAAACATTTAGAAACTAATACGATGCCTGGATATGCAGGTTCTTCCTGGTATTTTTTGCGTTACATGGATCCGCATAATGATAATGAGTTTTGCGATCGCAAAGCTTCAGATTATTGGAACCAGGTTGATCTGTACATCGGCGGGACAGAGCATGCAGTTGGACACTTATTATATAGCCGCATGTGGACGAAGTGTTTATTCGATCTTGATTTAATTGGTCATGATGAACCGTTTAAAAAGTTGCTGAACCAGGGAATGATACAGGGAAGCTCCAGGTTTGTGTACCGTATAAAAGGAACGAATAAATATGTTTCAGCAGGATTAATCTCTGAATATGAAACAGACAGTTTACATGTTGATGTCAATATTGTTGATGGCGTGGAATTAAATATTCAAGCTTTTAAGAAATGGCGCAACAATGAATATGCTGATGCAAAATTTATTTTAGAGAATGGAAAATACATCTGCGGAGTGGAAGTGGAGAAAATGAGCAAGAGTAAATTCAACACGGTTAACCCCGATGAACTGGTTTCGCGTTACGGAGCAGATACATTTCGCATGTATGAAATGTTTTTGGGTCCGGTAGATCAAAGTAAACCCTGGGATACAAAAGGAATTGAAGGCGTTCATCGTTTTCTTAAAAAACTCTGGCGTTTATTTTTTGATGAACAAAAAGGAAAAGCCTGGAATGAAGAAAAAGCAACTGCAGATGAATTAAAAATTTTACATAGAACAATTAAAAAGATCGCGGACGATACAGAGCGGTTTAGCTTTAATACTGCCGTAAGCGCTTTCATGGTTTGTGTAAATGACCTTACAGATCTGAACTGTCATAAAAAAGAAATACTGGGATCTTTATTGATCTTATTAACTCCGTATGCCCCTCACATAAGTGAAGAACTATGGCATGTTTTAGGAAATGAATCTTCTATATTGGATGCTGCCTATCCTAAGTTTGAACAGCAATATGTTGTAGAGAGCAGCAAAGAATATCCTGTAAGCATTAATGGCAAAACGAGAACCACACTGCAAATTGCTTTGGATGCAACAGAACAACAGGTGCAGGAAATAGTGTTAGCCAATGAAACGGTAAATAAGTGGCTGGAAGGAAAGACGGTTAAGAAATTTATTTTTGTAAAGGGGCGAATGATTAATGTGGTGGTGTAGCCGGATATTCCATATCTGGTAGATATGGAATATCTATAGGAGTTTGTAAATGAAAATCAAGATATCGCTGCTTTCCTCCAAACCATTTTATAACCTCATCCTTCATCAGCTTGCCCTTGCTTTCATTCATTATTCTTGCAAAAGAACTATAAGGATAATCCCGGAAATCTCTTATTAAATTATGTTTAACAGGGTTCTGATGGATATAATTTATAACCGTCGTAAAATATTCATCAGTGTTTATTTGCTTACGCCTAAAGTTTTTCTCAAAAAGACTTCCTGTTCGATTTTCCTGAACTTTAATTGATTTAGCGTATGATAAAAAGAATCGCCTGAATGATTCACTTACGATCTCCGATGCATCGGTTAAAACTTGATTACCTTCTTTCAGAGCGATAGTTTGCTTATTGCACTTTTTTATCCTCACCATGACATAAAGTGTTTGTTTTTATAAACACTTCATTGAGGGCATTAAATTCTAAAGTCATTTAAAGATATTTCATATCTGGGGAGATATGGAATATCTCACAATATCAGCACTATCGTTCCTGCAATAATCATCCCGGCTCCGATTGCAGTTTTCCAGGTAAGTGCTTCTCCTAAAAAAACGACAGACAAAACAATTGCAAGCGCTACACTTAACTTATCAACAGGCGCAACCTGTGCAACTTTTCCCAGCTTCAATGCCCGGAAATAAAATATCCATGAGAGTCCAGTTGCAAGTCCTGACAAAACAAGAAATATCCAGTTCTGTTTTGTGAGCGCATATATATTATGTGTTACCCCTCTCGAGTAAGCAATGGCCCATGCAAGAATAATTATAACAACAGTTCTTATAGCTGTAGCAAGATCCGAGTCAACGCCCTTCATTCCCAATTTTGCGAATATGGCAACAAGCGCGGCAAACAAAGCAGAAAGTAAAGCGTATATCCACCACATGAGGAAGTCTGAGTTTAAGTTTGAAGTTTCTTGTTTGAAGTTTCTTGTTTGAAGTTACAAATTCCAGTTAAAGGTTTATAAAATTGGTGCGAAAGCTCAATAAAGAACTGAAGTACAAGTGTGCGAGGGCTATGAAGCTAATTAAAGTTATAGCGCCTGGACAAAAAAAGTCCCGCAATAAATGCAGGACTTTATAAAACAGGAAATTATTTTATTTCTGTGCGGTCTGGGTTTTATTTATTTCTTTCAGCATTTCCTTTACTGCAGCTTCCAGCTGAGGATCTCTGCCTGAAAGAAAATCTTCGTAAGGTAATGGCACCCTGATATCAGGTTCCACCTGCAGATTCTCTGTTGGCCTTCCTTCTTTACCAATCGTTGCGATCATAGGAATACCAAAAACAATGGTTGGATCAATTTGCGTTTCCCACCACACTGCTGTACCTGTTCCTGCTACAGGCATACCGACCAGTTTACCAATTCCATTTTGTTTGTACACGTATGGAAAAATAAAGGCGTCACTATAATTGCTTTCACTCATTAATACAACACTTGGTTTGGTCCAGCGGTCCATAGGTTCGTTCGCATTTACTAAGTGTCCTTGCGGTGCGAATTGTAAATATGATTTACCGCTTAAGAAAGTGTTGAGATCGTTATGCAACCATCCGCCGCCATTGAAACGTGTATCAACTATTAGAGCCTGCTTATCACGATTTTTACCCATCACTTCATCCACCACGGTGCGATAGCTCCCATCATTCATTCCCTGCACATGAACATACCCAACTTTACCGCCGCTTAATTTATCGGTCATTTCACTCATCTTTTTTACCCAGCGTTTATACAGCAGTGCATTCTCTTCCCCTCCGGTAATTGGTTTTACGATTTCTTCCCAGCGAGTTCCGGTTGAAGGATCATATACACTGATCAATGTATTCTCACCTGTTTTACGATTGAGCAAACTATTCCAGTCACCATTATCTGCGATCGTTTCACCATTTATTTTTTCAATGATATTGCCTGTATGTACCTTACTGCTGGCTCTGTCTAGAGGACCGCCTGCAATCACTTCGCCGATTTTCAAACCATTGCCGGTAAATGTTTCATCATACAAAACACCCAGCGTAGCAGTGTTATCCGCCATCGGGTTTTGAGGAGAGTATCGTCCGCCCGTGTGTGAGCCGTTCAATTCACCGAGCATCTCACTTAACAGCTCCTGGAAATCATAGTTGTTAGAAACATGCGGTAAGAACTTCGCATAATTTTCTTTATACATTTTCCAGTCAATGTTACGAATAGTAGGGTCATAAAATTTTTCTTTTACCTGCCGCCATGCGTGATCGAATATGTATTGTCTTTCTGCAGCACTGTTTAAGATCATTTCCCCGTTGATAGAGATAGGAGTTAGTTTTCCTGTTTCATCTATTTTCACCAGGGAGCCGCGATTGGTTACAAAAACACTTTTACCGTCTTTGCTCATTTCAATACCGCTTCCACCACCGCCGAGTTTTGCCAGAATTTTAGTTTCTCTTGTGCGGGGCTCAGTTACCCACAGATCAAACCCTTTTTCAAAAGCAGCGAGATAATAAACCTTACTGCCATCAGGGGTTACTGCATAATCGCTGATAGATGCACTGTTGATAGACAGGCGCATTTTCCGATCATCCAGATTACTGAGATCAGGCATCCACTTTTTTATCGCTGAATCTCTTTTTTCACCTGCTTTTTTTGCTGCTGAATCCATTGCAGGTTTATCGGTCTTCATTTTATCTTCTTTCTCTTTCAGCAACGCATATTCATCTTTACTTAATTTATAACGATCATAAGTATCCTGGTCGAAGAACAAAGCATAAATATCAACTTCACGGTTGCCCTGGAAAGCAAGTGATCTTCTTCCTTCGCGGTTATTCGTCCACGTAATTGCTTTACCATTCAACGCCCATTTTAAACCACCTTCACCAAAGCCACTGTTGATCGGGTGAATAATTCCTCCTGTGCCATCAGCTTTTATCAATCCTGCATGACTGCCACCAAACCCAAAATATTCGTCATTAGCTAATAAATATTTCCCATCGGGACTCCACTCAAAATCGATATCACCGTCCGCATAACTATAATTATGGCCCGAAGGAATCAATGTTCTTGATTGCTTTGAAGCAACATTATATACTTTTAAAATATTCCTGTTTTCCCAGTAAGCCACTTCTTTTCCATCAGGAGAATATTTAGGGAGATATTCTTCAGCAGCAGTAGCGATCAGTGGTTCTTCTTTTAAAACTGTTGAAGCAAAAAAGTAGGGTTCATCTTTTCTTGAGATAGTAGATGTATAAATATCCCAGCTATCATTTCTTTCAGCAGAATAAATAATGGAACGTCCGTCAGGACTCCATTGGATCATACGTTCCTGCTGCGGTGTATTAGTAATGCGTTTTGTTTGTGAACCTTCCACGCTGCTTACAAATATTTCGCCTCGTGTTACAAAAGCAATTTCTTTTCCATTCGGGCTTAAAGAAAATTCTGTAACGCCACCATTTACGGGTAATATCTTTTCGACACCTGCACGACCATCATTAAATACCTGGACATTTACTTTTTTTGGTGAACCACCTTCTTTCATGGTATAGATCTCACCATTATAAGTAAAGCATAATGTATTATCATCTGCTTTAGATAAATGCCGAACGGGATGTTCTTTAAAACTTGTAAGTTGTTTTGTGTCTGAAGAATTCGTTAGTGAAGTCTTAAATAAATTTTGAGAGATACCGCCTTTTTCGCTCAGGAAATATGCGTGGCTGTCATCTGCAAATAATGGTTCGCGGTCTTCACCTTCGTAAGAAGAAACCTGTTTGTAGGTTTTATTTTTTACATCGTATACCCATATGTCGCGTGTTACCGCAGAGGTGTGATGTTTGCGCCAGGCATCTTCATATCCTTTTCTGTCCTGGAAAATTATTTGAGAACCATTTTTACTGAAGTGTGCATTTTCCATACCTGCGGCGCTAACAAGAACAGCACGCCCACCGGTAACAGGTACAGAATAAAGATTCAGGAATAAACCGCGATTCGGAAATCTAACACTATTTGCGGGAGCATTTCTGCCGCTGCCGAAAACTACCTGTTTGTTATCGGGAGAAAAATCATAAGGATAATCGTTAGCGCTGTTAAAACTCACTCTTGCCGGAATACCACCTGAGGCAGGCATTACAAACACATCAAAATTGCCATAACGGTCACTGGCGAAAGCGATTGATTTTCCATCGTGACTCCACACTGGCATCATATCCTGTGCTTCGTGAATGGTTAGGGGCACGGCGGTTCCGCCATTTGCATCTACCCGATAAATATCTCCTTTGTAACCGAAGACGATCGTTTTTCCATCAGGAGAAATAGCAGGATAACGCAACCAGAGCGCATTTGTTTGCGCAAAAGAACTTGCGGCACAAAATAATGTCACAAGAACCAGCAGGCATTTTTTCATTGCAGAAACATTTAGTTTTGAAAATTAGAATAAAAATATTCAGGGTGAATACAGAGGCAATTTTAAAAAAACTACATAACAATTTTCATCCCGTCATAAAATTTGACAGAGCTAAAGATAAGTTGCTGTTATTGGATTTCACAGCGTCAAATAAAGAATTAACCGGCGAAATTATCGATAACACGACGCACTTTAGTTTATATATAAATGAGAAACTGAATAAGAGCAATGCGAGGTTTGGAATTGGGGGTTATCTTGAACATCGCACGGTTTATGGCAGGAGCAAAGTTTTCAGTGGTGCAGATGGCGAAGAACCAAGACGGGTGCATCTTGGAATTGATATCTGGGGCCAGGCACGCACGGAAATATTTACGCCTTTACCGGGTATCATTCACAGCTTTGCCTTTAATAATCAGTTTGGAGATTATGGAGCCACGATCATATTACAACACCAAATTGAACAACATGTTTTTCATACGTTATATGGCCACTTGTCATTAAAAGATATTGAAACTATTTATACAGGAAAAGAAATTTCAGCCGGAGAATTAATTGCGCATTTTGGAATACCAGCTGAAAATGGTCACTGGCCACCTCATCTGCATTTTCAAATCATAACTGATATGGAAGGAAATACCGGTGATTATCCGGGTGTCTGTAAATTTTCAGAAAAAGAAAAATATGCAGTTAATTGTCCTAACCCGGATATAATACTGGATATGATACGACTGGCAAATAATTAATTGCAGCAGGTGCTTTCATCCTGCACCAGGACTTTTTCCAGGAGCTCAGCAATTTCACGTTGAATACTCATGGTTTTATCATCATCATACCAGGCATGCAATCTCGTATTCATTTCTTCAAAACTTAATTGACTGCTAACCCAATCATCGAGTAATACCTGCAGTTCAAGTGGACGTGGCCCCCAGCTGAATAACTCCGTAGATGACCTTTTTTCAACAGCAATTAATTTAGGAATACTGCGCTTTCCTTCCTGCAGGTACATGTCCATCAGAAAAAGATTTTCATCTCTCAGGAGAATTTTAATTTCTATGCTGTTATTAGCCCGGGCCATTGTATTTATAACCGGCATTATCTGCGCAGCATCTCCGCACCATCCTTCAGTTAAGACGAACCATGTTTGTGGTACAGATACGTGTTGAATGATAGATTCTACTTCAGGTAATATCTCAATTTCGGAAAATAATTTTTCCATCCGCTTCACATTCTGCTTCGCATATTTTAATATATCAACAGATTGGTCCTGGCCAGTTGTCTGGCCTTTTTCCATTAGCGATTTAAGCAAATCACTGTATTGAGAATATGACATTCCCTTTTCCCTAAGCTTGGGATCGATTAAGTTTTTCATAAAATATTCATCCCGAAAATAAACTTATCGTTCGAAAATAAAAATTAAGCTTTCAATAATTTTAAGGCATGCATCCAGGTATTGTTGATAAACCCTGGTATACACCACAGTATACATAATGGCTCAATCGCCCTGGCAGCTTCAGCCTTGCCCAGATCTTCAACTTCCCATCCAAAGGTTTCTAATATTTCTTTTACTGTTTCTTTTGCACCATCATCATTCCCGCAAATAAACATAGTCGGCTTTCCGCCAGGCAATTGTGGTTTATACATAAGTGCATTACCGACAGAGTTAAAGGCCTTCACCACCTTTGCCTGCGGAAGTGCAGTTTGCACCTGCTCCATTAATGAATTATCAAGCGAAGTAAAATATTGCAACACACCATTAACCGGCGGTTTATCCGCAATAGGATTTGTGGTGTCAATTATGATCTTATCACTAAAATTATTTATGCCCGCTATTTCTATTGCACTCTTAACCACGGTTCCTTTCGTTGCAAGAATAATGATTCCGCCAAAAGCCGCAGTCTCACTAAATGTTCCCAATTTACCTTTTTCATTTTGCTGCTGCCATGTAACTGCCTCTGCTTTAGTTACATCTCTTGTTCCCAGCATTACATCATACCCTTCTTTTATAAAGGCGCTGGCCAAAACACGTCCAACGATACCTGAACCAATTACTCCGATCTTAGATTCTTTATCATTCATATTAGCTTTTTTATCCAAAGTAATAAATTGAAAATCTAATTGCAACAAGCAATTCAATTCAATTTATTTCTTGCCATTTTCTTCGCCTCTTCACTATTTTTACAGTATGTCTAATCCCAACCTGCCTGTTGAAAATAATGAGCTCACCTCCGCAGATAAGGAATTCGAAAATAAAATACGTCCGCAGGTAATAGATGAATTTTCGGGGCAACCGCAATTGATAGAGAATCTGATCATCTTTATAAAAGCTGCTAAAATTCGTGGCGAGGCGCTTGATCATGTTTTATTTCATGGGCCACCAGGGCTTGGTAAAACAACACTAAGCCGCATCGTTGCGAATGAACTGGGCGTAAATATCAAAGAAACCTCGGGCCCTGTTATAGAAAAACCGGGAGACCTTGCAGGATTACTCACAAACCTGCAGCCTAATGATGTTTTATTTATTGATGAGATACATCGCTTAAGCACTGTGGTTGAGGAATATTTGTATGCAGCCATGGAAGATTACCGGATCGATATCATGATCGATTCCGGGCCCAATGCAAGAAGTATTCAGATCAGTCTTAATCCTTTTACATTAGTCGGCGCTACAACAAGAAGCGGTTTATTATCAGCACCATTGCTTTCACGTTTCGGAATTAAATCAAGACTTGAATATTATGATGCACAAGTCCTTCAAAAAATTGTTGAACGAAGCGCTTCCATTTTAAATGTTGAGATCAGCACTGAGGCTGCTTTTGAAATTGCACGAAGAAGCCGCGGTACACCAAGAATTGCAAACGGACTTTTAAGAAGAGTAAGGGATTTTGCACAGGTGCTTAACGATGGTCAAATAGATATGGGTATTACACAGCATGCGCTTAAAGCTTTGAATGTTGATGAGCACGGACTGGATGAAATGGATAACCGTATACTCGCAACTATAATTGAAAAATTTAAAGGCGGACCAGTCGGGTTAAATACAATTGCTACCGCGGTAGGAGAAGAAGCGGGCACACTGGAAGAAGTATACGAACCGTTTTTGATACAAGAGGGATTTTTAAAAAGAACACCGCGTGGACGGGAAGCCACTGAAAAAGCCTATACACATTTAGGAAAAACACCGCGTGGAGACAACACTTCTCTATTTTAAAATCTTCGCAGCGTATTAAATATTCGGGTGATGGGGAATGAAGTTATCGTCCGTTGAATTTTTCTTTTCACCCATCGCATTATCATCATGATGACAAAATAACTTAAGAAAATTCCGGCAACGAATCCACCTGCCGCACCATAACCAAGTACATGACCAAAGCTCATGTGCAGGTTGAACAACCAGTTAACAATTCCCAGGAACAAAAACCCGAAGGTTGCTCCTAATATGGCTGATATTGACATGATCATTCTTTTCATGTTTACAAAATTCTATAATTCTCCGGAATTGAAGTGGATTCTATAGTTAATTAACAAAAGAAGTACTATAAAATAACCGCGGAGATGCAAAAGCCGAAGGATAAACTCTGCGACTTTGCGTCTCCGCGGTTTTCAAAAAAATATCTGTTTAAGGCGCTACCAGCCTGAACCCGTTTCCATGAATATTAACGATCTCAATATCAGGATCTTCTCTTAAGTATTTTCTTAATTTGGCAATATACACATCCATGCTTCTGCCGTTAAAATAAGTGTCGCTGCCCCATATCTTTTTTAAAGCTCTTTCCCGTGGCAGCAGATCATTCTTATGTTCAGCCAGCATTTTTAAAAGTTCATTCTCTTTAGGCGAAAGTGTTTGGGTTTTGCCATTTACGATCAATTCACGCAGCTTGGGATTAAAATGATATTTCCCCATATCGAACTCGATATTCTCGCTTTCCCGATTTAATTCCTCATTACGTTTTAAGATCGCTTTTATCTTATGAAGCAACACTTCACTGTCAAAGGGCTTGGTAATATAATCATCTGCTCCCAGTTTATATCCCTGGATGATGTCTTCTTTCATCGTCTTCGCACTTAAAAAGAATAAAGGAACATCAGGGTCTATATCCCTTACTTCTTCAGCAAGGGTAAATCCATCCATGTTCGGCATCATTACATCGAGTAGACAGATGTCAAATTTTTCCCTTTGAAAGGCTGCCAATCCAAGCCGGCCATCCCGTTCCAGGATAACGTCGTAATCATTCAATTCTAAATAATTTTTCAATACCATCCCCAGGTTCTGATCATCCTCGCATAATAGAATTTTATACTTTTTACCTTCCATAATTAACTGGTTTAAATGCAAATAAATATAAATCATTTACCGTGCCAGAGCAAATAACGTGTAATGTTTTGTTAAACAAACTCTTCATTATTATTACGGTTTATGTAAGAAACAATTTCCATATGATAAATACCCGCTAAAAGCGACCATCCACCATAAATTTGCTGCCAAAGTCGATATACCATGCTGTTAACACCGGATAATAAATTAAAGAAATTGATAGTGATAGGCGACCGGGTATTAATACGTCCATCAAAACCTGATGAGAGAACAAACACTGGTTTATACCTGCCTCCCGGGATCCAGGAAAGAGAAAAAGTGCAACAGGGAATTATTATTAAAGCAGGACCCGGTTATGCCATACCTATGCCGGTTGAAAATGAAAGCTGGAAGCCCGAAGAAGAGCAGGTTAAATATATTCCGTTACAAGCTAAAGAGGGTGACCTAGCCATTTTTTTAGTGAGCGGCGCAACGGAAGTAATGTATGAAGGTGAAAAATATTTCATCGTTCCTCAAGGCGCTATTCTAATGTTGGAAAGAGATGAGGATTTTTAAGCAGGCTACTTAAAGTTTACCACTGCCTTCTCTTTCTGAAGATCACTATCCTGCATTTTATATTGATATCCCTGAAATGAGATGGTTAAGCTTTCTTTGAATGATAAGTTTATCGGAACGCGTTTTAGCCAGCACAAATGCTTTCTCTATATTTTCTTTCGCTTTACTGTTATCGATGCCCGTATAAAGCTCTCCCAGCAAAGCAAAATAAAAATGATTTTCATCCAGTTTAAGTTTCTCTGCTTCTATGATGGCTTCTTTTCTTCCATTTGCTTTTGAAAATGCATAGGTTCGGTTCAGGGCTGCTATCGGTGAATATTCAAGTTGCAGCAATTGGTTATAAAGCTGTAAAATATTTTCCCATTTTTCTTTGGAGTCTGCTTGGTGCGTATTCCAGTATGCGATAGCAGCTTCGAGATGATACCTCGATAAGGTTTGCCCCGTTGATGCACAATTCAAAAAATATTTTCCTTTATCAATTAATTCCTTGTTCCACAGTTCGGAATCCTGTTCGTTATATAAAATCAATTCGCCGTTCTTATCCATTCTTGCCTCGAACCTTGAAGCATGAAAACACATGAGTGATAATAATGCGTTCACCTGCGGCCTGTTGGTAAATTCATTTTCTATCAGTAGGTAACACAGCCTCATCGCTTCAAGGCAAAGTTCTTTTCGAAATGTCTGATCGCTGCTAACAGAATAATACCCTTCATTAAAAAGCAGGTAGATCGTCGTTAACACTGCAGTTAACCGTTCATCAATTTCAGGCAATCCGGGAAATTCAATTTTAATTTTTTCTTCTCTTAATTTTTGTTTTGCCCGCTGCAAGCGTTTGTTGATCGTTTCTTTATTTGTAAGAAATGCATCTGCTATTTCCTCAATTCCAAAACCGCAAAGTATGCGAAGCGATAAACCAATTTGGGCCTCTGCAGAAATAGCAGGATGACAAATAGCAAACATCATCTGAAGTTGGCTATCGCTAATGTTTTGTGGTGAAAGATCAACTTCAAACTCGTCGAAAGCCTGACCGCTCCGTTTTAATTCAGAAGAAATTTTATTTTCGAAAAGCGCATCCCTCTTCAAATAGTTTTTTGCTTTATTCTGCGCTACATGATATAGCCAGGCAACAGGATTTTGGGGGACGCCTTTCATGGCCCAGGTTTGTGCCGCGGTTAAAAAAGTATCGCTTGCTATATCTTCCGCAATTTCTATCCGGTCTGCGCCGAAGAACTTACATAATACTGCCGTTATTTTGCTGTACTCGGTTCTAAATAAATGCGGTATTAATTGCGGTTGTTCCATAAATAAAAGCCTTTGTAAAACTACAAAGGCTTTAGGTTTTTAATGCACGCCGTCTCCTTTGGCGATCTTGCGCACTTCAACACTATTACCATCACCCAGCAAAACAGGGCACCCTTTTGCAAATTCAACTGCTTCATCAACAGAATCAGCTTTTACTGTAATAAATCCGCCGATGGTCTCTTTTATTTCACCAAAAGGGCCATCTGTAACCACGCCTTTAGGTTTTACCACACGTGCATTTTCAAATGGCAGACCTGTACCGCTAACAAATTTGTTTTGCGCACTGATGCCAGCTATCCAGTCCATAGTCTGTTGCATCCATACCTGCATTTGTTCAGGTGAAGCTATTTTGCTTCCGTCTTCATGCCTGAAAATTAAAATGAACTCATCCATCTTTCTAAACTTTACTGTTAATAAATCTGTTTAAAATAAAAGCAAGAGAAATGTCTTAGACGAACCTTTACATCGGGTTGATCTCCCTAACTTCTACATTTCCGCCTGCAGAAAGTATAGGGCATCCCTTAGCCAGTTCAGCAGCCTCGTCCAGCGATTCTGCTTTTACAACGGTGTACCCGCCGATCAGTTCTTTAATTTCGGTATAGGGTCCATCAGTAATAACATTACCGGCACTAACCACTTTTCCACCCGAACGCAAGGCGTTTCCTTTGTCTTTTAATTTATTTTGTGCGGCAATACCGCCTATCCAGTCCATCCACTGCTTCATGATAGCCTGTCCTTCTTCAGGAGAGCCCTTAGGCATCGAATTATAATCTGCTCTGAATACCAATAAGAAATCTTTCATCTGTTGTGTTTTTAATGATTAAATGTGTTTTACATAAGTACAACAATCGAGGACCTAAGAACAGGACAATTTAAGAAGCAAAGCGATAATGATTGATAATCAGTATGAGTAAACTCCTAAATGAGCATTGCAACAACCGACTCGTGTGGCTAAAATTCTTTTCTCAGAGGAAACATCTTCCTGCCCGGTAAGATTAATAACCTTTTATCCGGTAAATAAAGCAATACGTCAAAATCTCTTTTAAATTTCTGCATTCATGATTAGTTTGTAAAAAAAATGAAATCCTTCTCCTTTCTTTTTGCGTTTATCATAATAATCTTCCAAAGCGCCACTGCGACGGAGATTCTCTATAAAGGAAGCACACCTGCTGATAATGAGGTGCGGGCTTTCCTGGCATTTCGTTTACAGACTCAGTTGATTTTATAAAGTGGACCCTGGCGATTAAATCAAATAGTTATGATCTGGATTGCCGTTACGGAATTTCAAAAGCTTCGACAAATGGGTTTATTAATGATAAACATATTTCGTTGTCTGGCACATTAACTAAACAGGAGAATTATTATCAGCTACAGCAGGGAAACAAATTTTTTTACCTGCTCGAAATAAATTCAAACCTGGTTTATTTAACCGATCAGAATAAAAAGATGCTGACAGGAAATGGCGGCTACAGTTATGTTCTTAATAATAATGCTCCGGTGAAGGATGGTGAATTTTATCCGCCGACTCCACAAAATTTACCTGCTAAGATGATGGTGTTCCAGGGAAGAACGCCCTGTGCGGAATTAGCCAAGATGATGCAGCAGGATAAAGGACCTGCCTGTGATAAAATGAAATGGTATATTATTTTATACACGGACTCTGTTACCGGGCAACCTTCTTATTATCTTAAAGGTGGAAGAGCTTATAAGAAAGAAACCATGACGAAAGGCAGGTGGCAGATTATCCGCAAAAACGGCAGAACCATTTACAAACTTGATACTGAAAACGAAAACGCTGTCATTTATTTGCTTAGGGGAGATGACAACTTTTTATTCTTCACAGATGAAGAAGGTAATTTACTTGTTGGCAATGAAAACTTCAGTTATACACTTAACCGCACAACAGACAGGGAAAGTCAATAGAGTAAAAGCTTGTGACCACTTTTACTTTCACGAGAATTGTTTTATTATATTGATATAGATTTTTATCTCGGCTTTAACTCGTTTAGCGTTGTTTGAGGACCTAATACACGATTTACTTTTTCGACAACAATATCGTTTGCTAATCTGAACGTGGCCGTTTGTCTTGCATCATTTACTGAAGCACCGGCTGTGACTGTATATACTCCCTTCTCAGCAATCCATGAAGCATCGGCAGTTGAAAATGAGGTAAGGTCATCAGCATGAATAGTAAATAAAACAGTTTCAGATTTACCGGGCTGCAGCAAACTTGTTTTCGCAAATGCCCTTAATTCCGTTGCCGGTTTATATAACTTACCTGCAGGTGCGCTGATATAAAGTTGAACTACTTCTTTTCCCGCAACGCTGCCATTGTTTGTTACCGTTACCTGCACAGTTAGTTTATCATTAAATACGGGCTGACTTATTTTCAAATTACCATAATTGAAATGCGTGTATGATAAACCATAACCAAATTCATAAGCAGGTTGAATATTAAAAGTTTTATAGTAGCGGTAGCCAACATAAATTCCCTCATCGTATGTTACTTCCGCGGGCATTTGCCTTGCAAGCCCTGTACCTGTGGCGAGTTCAGGATACTCCTTACCCGGAAAACTTTTGGCAGACGGAACATCTGCATAGCTGGCCGGAAAAGTAGTGGCGAGTTTACCTGACGGATTTACTTTACCGCTTAATATATCTGCTATGGCATTACCTGCTTCAAGCCCGGGTTGCCACGAAAGTAATATCGCGTCAGCCATGTTTCGCCAGCTTGCCACTTCAATCACTCCTCCTATATTCAATATCACTACCAGCTTTTTCCCCCTGGCGTGAAAAGCATCTGCGACATTTTTAATTAATATTCTTTCAGTGTCAGATAAATTAAAATCGTTGGGTAGTTTGCGGTCCGCACCTTCCCCGGCATTTCTTCCGATCGTAATGAGGGCGACATCAGACGTTGCTGCTTTCTGAGAAAGTAACTGCGAATCAAAAAGCATTTCGGCGACCGGTTTAGGATTATCAAAAAAACCTCTTGGCTTTGGCCTTTTTGCTTTAGCATCAATGATATAATTATTGTAATTGGTCTTTAAAGATTCATCCACATTAAAACCGGCATTATTTAACCCTTGCACAAGTGATATCGTATAAGCCTTATTGACATCGCCGCTGCCTGTACCACCGGCAATAATATCATAAGAAGTATTTCCGAATGCCGCGATGTTTTTGACATTATTAAATGGCAGCGTATTTCCTGAATTTTTTAACAGTACCATGCCTTCTGCAGCAACTTTCCTTGATAATTCAGCATGTTTTTTCAGGTCTGGTTTATTGGTAAATGCATAATTTTTAAAGCTGGGCGATTTAAGAATGATATTTAATATGCGGGACACATTTTCATCCAGTATTTTAATATCAAGTGAATCATGTGTTACCGCGCTAATAATTCTTTCTGCCTGCTGTGGTGTGCCAGGCATTAAAAGATCATTACCGGCTTTCATTTGTGCAATGGGATCTTTTCCGCCGAACCAGTCTGTCATCACAAAACCTTTAAACCCCCATTCCTTTCTTAAAATAGTTGTAAGCAGTTCATAACTTTCTGAAGTATATGTACCGTTTATTTTATTATAAGAACTCATTACTGTCCATGGCTGAGATTCCTTTACGGCTATTGCAAAACCCTTCAGGTATATTTCTCTCAAAGCTCTTTCACTTAAAATAGTGTTTACAGAATTTCGGTTACTCTCCTGGTTATTAGCTGCAAAATGTTTGATTGATGTACCGACCCCATTCATTTGTATTCCGTTTACAATCGCTGCTGTCATTTTTCCGGAGATCAAAGGATCTTCTGAATAATATTCAAAGTTTCTCCCGCCCAATGGGTTCCTGTGTATGTTGAGTGCTGGTGCCAGCAGGATATCAACACCATAGTCGTGCACTTCATTACCAAAAGATTCACCTGCTTTTTTAACGAGGGCAGGATCCCAGGTAGAAGCTAACAAAGTTGCTACCGGCCATGCCGTAGCATAATAAGTAATAGAAGAATCTTTGTTGCGGATAGGAGATATTCTCAAACCGGCGGGACCATCCGCTACGACTATAGAAGGTATGCCCAGTCTTGGAATAGCAAAACTGGTACCTGCTGCACCTGGTACTTTATTCTGCGTTTGCCCTACAACCGGGCCCTGGGGTTGAGTACCGGGCATTCGGAAACCATTGCCGACAACAAGCTTCGCTTTTTCTTCAAGTGTCATTGCCGCAACGACTTCTTTAATAGTATTTTTTCCAAGCCGGGGCGCTGTGCTTTGTGAAGAAGCAGTTTTAATTAAGATAAGAACCGCTAATAGAAGGACTGTATATTTCATTGTGCATTGGGTTTGCGAGAAAAAATGTTGTCAAACTAAAGTAACATCTTTCTAATTAAAATATTTACTTAGATAGATCCGTGAACTTTATCCATTCCAGATCATTGCAAAACATCCCCAATAACCTATAGAATCGCTGCAAAAGATCTGGCTTTATATCTTTCTCAAAAGGCCTTACTGCAATTACCGAAAAATTGATATTCAACGTTTTAACACCCTTTACCACGTCTTGGTATGGGTATTGAAGCATATACAGAAAGAGTTATTATGAAAAAGTTATTCCTGATAAGCTGTGTTACATTAATGTGCATAGTAACAAATGCCCAGGGTAAGGGAAACGGACATGGGAACGGTAATGGTAACGGGCATGGAAAATCTAACCAAACGGTTTTAATCGGCCGTAATGTAAATCATGGCAGAGTTGTTAGCACAACTGCACATGTAGCGCCGCGAGGCCCTATGCATGGGAAAATTGTAAGCAGCGTGGCGAGTTCTAAACATAGAAGACACGGGAGAAGACCACGAGTAATCGTTGTTCACTAAAATTAGGACATTGATAAAATTGATTGAAAAACCACTTCGATATGGCCGGAAAATTTCCGGCCATAATTTTAACTGGTAATAGAGGGGAAATCTACAACACTAAGCAGGCGTTAAGTATTGCGCATACACATAACCCTCTACTCCTTTATCTGTTTTGATAAGCCACCATTGACTGTTGGTTTGATTAAGTACAGTTACCATGTCATTATGCGCAACCTTTCCTGCAATCGGCTGGTCAGTGCCTGGACCCTTCCTGACATTCAGATTGGAAGATTCTGTTGTAACCTTCGCCTTGCTTCCAGTTGCTGTCGATACATTTACATTCAAACCAAGATCACCTCCCCTGAAATCGGGATCTATCTTATTATATATACTCCATAGATTATCTTTTGTTGCTCCGCTCGGTGCACTACCATCGATGTATAAAACATTATTTTGTTCTCTTACCTGCAGATTCTGCACACCCGATGTTTTCGCAGCAGTTATTAATTCTGCATATTTTTCCTGTAAAGCCATATACTGTTTCTCCTATGGTTCAATCGTTAAATTATTATTTACTTTTTTCGGGTGAGACGCCTGGATAGATTCCATCAGTTTCGGTAAACGCTCTCGTTTTATTTTTCCCGTAAGAGTAACCTCTCCATTATTAACTGATGCATTTACACCCGGGTAATCTTTTGTTGCATCTCTTACACTATTATTTAGTGTAGTATCCGGTGCTATTACTACCGGTGCAGGAGTTGAAGTATCCTGGGAAACGGTAGTAGTATCTTTATTGGTGCCTGCATCTTTTCCTTTACAGGAACTAAGTTGAGTTCCCGTTATACATACTGCCAGTAGCAGGTAAATAAATTGTTTCATAAGATTCACTTTATAAATAAAATCCTTTTTACTTGTTAAACATACTACCGAGGCTGCCGGTAATTTTGGAGAACGCATCAGAGATTCCATCGTGCGTTATACTGTGGTCATTAGGATCATAGGCCCTATGTGCAAACTTCTGCAATAACCCAGGTAATGCTGCAGCTATTGCTCCTGTTGCCATTGGTGGTAAGCCAAACTTACTCCCAAGCGTTGCCACTAAACCTCCTTCAATCGCATTGACTACCGGACTGCCGGATGTGGCGGCATTTTGAAGTTTAGAAAGCATACCGCCAACTCCGCCCTGCTGCCCTGCTTCTGCGGCTAAACCTTTCGTTACCTGCGTTGCAATTTCATGATGCACTGCGTCTTCCTTGCCTGGTGGTATGGCTGATTTTACCTGCGGATTATTTCCGATGTGCTCCTTCACCATCCCTAAAATTTGATCAAACATAATTTTCTAATTTATAGTATGCTCCATCACCAATTATACCAAAACGAAGCAGGCAAAAAACCAACATAGAACTAAGGTCCTGATTACTACAAATAAAATAAGGAACAATAAATATTGAAACTTATATCAATACTTATTGTTCCTTAATCTAACTTCCCGAACATCAAACATTCATCACTCATAATTCATAATTCACTCCATCCCTCCCTTCGCACTCCTGTCTTCAAACTTTGGCCTCGGGTATAATATCCTTGGTTTATCCTTCACCAGTTTCATTGCTTCCTGTACTGCTCTTATTAGTTGCGGATCGTTGCCTTTTGCAAGTTGTGCAGGATCATCCCAGATTTCTATTTCTGGTTTTATACCGTAACCTTCAGCAAACCATTTTCCATCAGCACCAAATAATCTTCCGTCAGGAACAGTGATACCACCGCCATCCATGAGTTGATGGCCCGTTGCAGGTCCTACTAATATTCCAAGTGTTCTTTCTCCTACGATCGGTCCCATTTTCATTTGCTGAAATCCCCAGGGAAAAGCATCACCACCCGAACCTGCCCAACCGTTGATGAGCATTACTTTCGGCGCATCGTTTCCTTTTTGCGGTGACTGTGTAATGCCCGCATTGCGCCATGCAATATTATATACAGCCGGGCGATTCAACATTTCAAGAAAGCGGTCACCTAATTGTCCACCCGCATTAAAACGTTCATCGATGATGAATCCTTTTTTATCTATCTGCGCATAGAACTGGCGCATCAATTCTGTTTGTCCGTCGCCACCGGTATTCGGCATATACATATAACCGATATCTCCGTTAGAAAGTTCTTCTACTTTTTTTCTGTTGCTCTCTATCCATTCAAGATTACGCAGTCTTCCTTCCTGTTGCGGTGTGAGTGTTTTAACGATCACTTCTCTTGCACCTTCTAAAACAGGTTTACTGTTCACACGCAATGCAACTGCTTTTCCAGAAAGCCCTTCGAACATGGCGTAAGGGTCCAGGTTGGTATCCAGTGTACGTCCGTTCACAGATAAAATGTAATCGCCTTCTTTGATATTAACTCCTGTTGCTTCCAATGGTGAACGCACTTCATTATCCCATGCTGCAGGATGAACAATGCGTTTCACCTGGTAAGCATTATTATCAAGTGCCCAATCGATACCGAGAAAACCATGCACACGGGTTCTTGGTATTTCAAGATCGCCACCTGAAACGTAAGTATGGCCAGCACTTAGTTCTGATGCCATTTCCTGCATGATGTTATTTACGTCCCATCTTGTGATCGCGTTATCCAGTAATGCACTGTATTGCTTGCGCATCGCATTCCAGTCGACCTGGTGCATATTCGGATCATAGAAAAAATCACGGTAGCTTCTCCAGGTGTCATTAAATATTTGTGTCCATTCTTCTTTAGGATGAACGATCGTTTCCATTTCTGCGGTACGCAGCATTTTATCCGGGCGCTGATCAGCGGCTGGTTTAATAATGCTGAATCCTTGCGGAGTACGCACCAGCAAATTTTTGCCATCATGTGAAAGCGAAAATCCCTGCACGCCGGCGAGAATGGTTTTTTCTGTTCTTGTTTCTATATCATAATAATTAAGCGATGCCGGTGCCTGTCCTGCTCCAGAATTAGCATAACGCATGTAAAGCAGTTTACCATCAATGGCAGTAACTAAGCCGAGATTGCCCGCTGTCGCCGGTAAAACTTCCACTCTTTTTTCTATTGTTTCAGCCTGGATGTTGGGTTCTGCCGCCGCAGGTTTTACTTTTTTTGTAGTGTCTGGTGTGGCAGGTTTCGACGCGGATGATGTATCAATTTTAATATCATCATTTTTAGGATACAGCATAGAGGGTGTAGCAGGATCCAGTGTCGCAACAGCCAACTGTGTGGAGTTAGGATAAATATAGGTATTGTCTAAACTGCTGTAAACTGGTGAAAGATTCCTGTTAGTTGTAAACAAAATATATTTCCCTGTGGCATCGAAAGCAGGGTAGTCATCATTATAAAAACCTGATGTAGCCTGGTAAACTTTTTTCTTATCGAAACTATAGAGATAGATCGCCTCATTATGATTGGCAACGCTTTTATTATACGTGAGCCATTTTGAATCAGGTGACCAGCTCAATTTAAATCCCTGCAGTCCATTATAAGAAAGTGAAGTTGTTTTATCTATCGTTTCTATCGCATTAGTGGCCGTGGTAAGAATTTTTATTTCCTGCAGGTCATTAATAAAGCCAATCTTTTTACTGTCGGGCGACCAGAATAAATTCCAGCCCATTCCCCTGCCGAAAGAAGTAATTTTTTTAGCGGTGTTGTTTGCATTGTCACGCATCCATATTTCGTATTCGCCACCTTCATCACTCCAGTAAGCCAGCCATCTTCCGTTGGGTGACCATGCAGGATATCTTTCCCATGCGCCACTGGTGTTAGTTAAGTTGATGATCACGCCATTTTCTGCAGGTATGCTGAAGAGGTCACCCCTCGCTTCAAATACCGAACGTTTTGCATCAGGAGAAAGATCATAGTTCGTGATGTTATTACCTACATTCACGGTGTGTGGCATCAGTGTAGACATATCGGCCACTACATTAATATTTACTTCATTGTATTTATTGTTAGCAAGATTCATCAGGTACAATCTTCCGCCTGCTTCAAATACAAGATCATCCGGACCTGCAGTCATGTGATTAATATCTGCATCGCCGAAAGACGTGATCTGCTCTTTTGTTTTTTTGTTGGTATCGTATACCCAGATATTACGCCGCTTATTAGTTCCTCCGTCAGAAACATAATACACTTTGTTTTTCACCCATACCGGTTTGCCTTCTGTCGCGTCGCTTTTTGTAATATTCTCTGCGGTTTTATTATCGAGGTTAAAAAGGTATACATCAGAAGCCAGCCCGCTGCGAATACGTTTGAACGGATAATTTTCTGTGATCTTAGTTACGTAAGCGATGTTATGCCCGTCTGGTGAAAAAGAAGCCAGTTCCCCATAAGGCACCGGAAGCTTATCGGGTAACCCTCCTGTTTCTTTTACAAGATAAAGTTGTCTGAAGGCAGGTGTACCGCTTTCACGACCGGAGGCGAAAAGAATGCGTTTGCCATCGGGGTGCCAGTCTATCACCCTGTCTGCGCCTGCATTCCAGGTGAGGCGCATAGGAACACCGCCTGTAACAGGCATCGTGTATACATCGGTATTGCCGTCGTAGACTGCAGAAAACGCAAGTTTTTTTCCATCAGGAGAAAAACGCGGGAATGATTCTTCACCGGCTGATGAAGTAAGCCGATTAGCCGTGCCACCGGTTTTAGGAACGATCCACACGTCGCCTCCGTATACAAATGCGATCTGTGTCGCAGAAACGTCGGGATAGCGAAACAGTCTTGCATCTATTTGTGCGATGCTCTGCATGCCTGTAATAATGAGTGCAAGCAGAAAGGCAATTTTTTTCATACAACAGTTTTGGTTTAGAGAATCGTTAAGATAAGCAAATTATTACGAGCCGGGCAGCAGGTTCCGGCTGACTTTTAATTGCAGTTCGAACTGGTAAACTTCCCGCTCCGGCGTTGAAATTTTTTCTGCAACTTTGCGGCATGATATTTACCCTTTTTAATCTACTAAATACAGGAAAATGACCATTGAAGAGTTTAAAGAATTAACACACGAGCAAAAATTAAATGAATTGAAACACAATGGTGAGCTATTAGGTCCTTACCTGCGCAATGGCGACGGCATGGATAAACCAAAAACTCCCGGTGATATATTCGCCTTATATGAATTCTGGGTATTCTTAAGTGAAGATGAGAGCATGGTTATTCCTTCAAGAAAAAATATTTTATTGCCCAAAGAGTAAGTATATACTTTCTCTGCAACCCTGCGCCCATAAACACAAGTTTTTAACTTGCTATTTATGACATACGCATTAATTGAAGACGTGAGCCAGTTTGAAGCCGGTGCAACAATAGGCTTCGCATTTAAGGAACCCAAAAGCTATAAAGATTTCGATGGCGTTTATAGGGTTGAGTCCGTTAAAGGAAAGGCTGTTGTGCTAAAAAACCCTGATGAAAAAGAAGTGCTGAAGAAAGATGAAATATTATTGAACGGGTTCAACTGGTACAGGATTGAATACACTGTTGCGCTTGACCCTGATGAGAACTTTAAAATATTTTATAAGAACTATGAGGGATGATTAATTAGTAATTAATAATTATTGCGGATTCATCCTACTAAACGCATTCTTCAATTCTTCCGGACCAGCTTTTGTCATTGCCTCGCTGAAACCGAAGGTCAGTTCAGTTTTTCCCTGTTTTAGTTGTTCGAATATGGATGCTATGAAATCACTTACCGGTGGCGCTGTATCATGCAAACCTTTTCCGCCCAAATCAGTATTAAGTGCGGGCGGAATAATTTCGATGACTTCAATATTCTTTTGTTTCAGCAGGTGGCGTGCGGATAATGTGAATGAATGGAAGAATGCTTTTGTCGCAGAATAAACCGGCGCTTTTGTCATGGGCGTAAAAGACAAACCCGAGGTTACATTCATGATGGTCGTTAGTGATTTTAAATTAATGAACAGTGATGTTAAATGAATGGGCGCTTCCACATTTGTAACGATCTCTGTTTTTGCACGCTCATAAAAATCATCGTTACTGATGTTCATCCACTGTTGTATCCCGGCATTATTTACCAGCACATTGAGATCACTATGATTGGCTGATACCCATTCAAAAAGTTCGATGCGTTCGGCTTCAACAGAAAGATCACAGACTTTTGTTATGAGGGAGGGAAATTTTTCCGCTGCTTCTTTCAATGCAGACTCACGTCTTCCGCAAATAATTACTGTATTATTTTCCTGTATAAATCTTTCTGTTAATCCCAGCCCGATACCACTTGCACCGCCTGTAATGAGAATTTTATTGCCGGATAATTTCATATTGTGCTTTTACTTTTTTGACAGGCACAAAGATAGAGCTGAATGTTTTATCATACCTGCACACTGCTACACAGGAGCGATAGCCACATCGCATTGTCACCCGCCGCCTGCGTGCTGCAGGTGCGATATAAAAAAACAATACTTTAAAAATCAATTCAAAGAAAAATGAAAAGCATCTTGCGGATACTCGCATTTATTTTCTCAAAACTGAAAATAGATAAATGAATTGCTGCTATCCTGGCTTAACAGTAATAAACCCAGCATTGCCGCCCAGATAATACCTAACAACCACCACGGTATTTTTGCTGCTACAACAGTTACCTTGGTATTGCGCATCATCCAGTGACAACCTACCATGCCTATTGTTATCACCGATACTTTTAAAATACTCAGTGCAGACAACAACATCACGCCATCGGGCCTGTTCCTGAACATTGAGCCGAGCAATCGCCATGCGGTAGTAAAGTCAGGTGATCTGAAGAATACCCAGGTAACATTCACCAGGAAAAAAGTGAGTAAAGCAAGCATGAATTTATTCACGCTGCGGCTGCGGAGAAAGGCCGGTGCAAAAGAGGCTACCGTTATTGCTACAGGAGGCTCCAGGGCTTCTTCCAAAGTGCCCTGTGGTTTATCAACCGCTTTTCCTCTCAGCAATCTTTCAATACATAAATAACTTCCATGCAATGCGCCCCACACTACGAACGTCCAGGAAGCGCCGTGCCATAAACCACCCAGCAACATGGTGATCATTAAATTAACATACGTCATGATTTCACCTTTCCTGTTTCCGCCCAGAGGAATGTAGAGGTAATCTCTCAGCCATGCAGAAAGTGTAATGTGCCATCTTTTCCAAAAGTCTGAAAAGCCAAGTGCCGCATAAGGATAGCGGAAGTTTTCAGGCAACACAAATCCAAGACATAAAGCAACGCCTATTGCGCAACTGGAATATCCTGCAAAGTCAAAAAATATCTGTCCGCTAAAAGCAAGCACGCCCATCCATGCATCCAGTGTTTGCAAGCGCATGGGTGCACTGAATATGGTATCGGCAGTTGACGATAACATTCCATCTGCCAGCACTACTTTCATAAACATACCAAGGGTAAGCAGCAGCAATCCCTGGTTAAGTTGCTGGCGTGTAACTTTTCTTTCGGTTTCAAACTGCGGTACCAGTTGCGGTGGTCTTACTATCGGTCCTGCAACAAGGTGCGGGAAGAAGGTTACAAACAAAGAGAAATCCAGGAGCGACTTAACAGGTTTGCTCTTCTTCTTATACATATCAATGGTATAACAGAGTGTAGTGAACGTATAAAAAGAAATACCCGCAGGTAATATAATGTTCGGTTTTGCCGGGTGAAAATTAAAGCCAACAGCATTGCATAGTGTCACAAAATTTTCAAGCAGGAAGCCGCCGTATTTAAAAAAGCAAAGCATGCCCAGGTTACCAATAAGGCTCACTACCAGTAGCAATCTTCGCTTCGTCATGTTTTCCTGTAAGTATAAAGACCTGCCTACAAAATAATCCACCACGGTAGATAGCCATAAGAGCAAAATAAAAGGCGGGTTCCAGGCTGCATAAAAAATATAACTGGCGATAAGCAGGTTAACCTTTTTTGTTTTCCAGTTAAAAGGCATCCAGTTATGCAACACCAGCATAACTATAAAGAATACGATAAAAGTATATGAGTTAAATAGCATGGTTGTTAGTTTATGAGGGTTGTTAAGACTTAGAAAACTTCCATCCTTTTTCCTGCAATTGCTTCACCAGTTCAGTAGTATATTTTTTTGCATCAGGAGGAGAAAGGTGAGAAAATTCAGGGCATTGAAAATGCGCCGTTGAAGGATAGTCTTCAAAATAAATTCCCTGGCAACCTGTTACTGCAAGTAACTGGTCCCAATATTTCTCCCTCGGGAAACCTTGTTTTTCACCCATTAAAAAAGGACCGCTGGATGGCGTTCTTGTAAAGATCACTTCACCGCCTCTTGCTTTTATTTTGTCTGTACAATCTTTTACCATGTGAAAAAATGCAGTGAGGTTTTCTCCTGATGGCGGCGGCTCCCTCATATTATCACCAAGGTATTTCCATATCGCTCTCACCTGGTTTTGCTGAAGTGTATCCTGTAAAAAACGATCCGTCATTGAAGACTGTCTTGTAAAACTGGTTCTGTCAAAATCCGGGGGAAATACAGGGAAAACAAATACGCCTTTGCGACTGGGTATTTCCATTTTATCCAGCAGCGCATTGAGCGAATAATTTCCTTTGTCAAGAAAATAGAGGTTACTCTCCGTAACCCTGTTCACCATAAAGCTAAAATGTTCAGATGGCGTTTGGTCCTTATAGAATTTGATGTTCTTGTTAGGCTCCGAAACAAATGGCGGCGCATTACTAAAGAACAGTATCTCGGTTACATCTATTACCAGTTTGCCTTTAAAGTTTTTGTCTGCAGCAAGATCTTTTAATACAGGGATGGGAGTAGCGCCTTCAATGGCTAACTGCAGGGGCTGATCGCCGGTGAGTGATTGCCATGCGGATTGATCCAGATCGAATTTGATCCGGGAAGAGCCGATAAATGCAGTGGCTTTTTCTTTGGGCTGATAAACCTGCCGGCGCAAATTGGCCCATAGTCCAGGGCTATCATCAAAATCGCTCACAGCCATTTTACTGCGGAGGTAGATTTCCCAGGAAGTGACACTAAATAATACAAGAATAATGGCAAGGATACCTGCTTTGGTAAGGTTGCTTGTTGTCATGTAAAAAAGGGTTAAAGTGGTGAGGTAATAGCTGTGCCCGGCTGTAGTTTCTTAGAGTGTTGCTGTAGGTGTGGTGGACAAAATAGTAAAATTCTATTAGGGAAGGTATTTTTTTACCACATAAGCACATAGAGATTCATAATGCAGGGATACATGATACATAGAGGCCTTATATACCTATATACATAAATACACAGTGTTGAGCTGGTGGCTGCAATGTAGAATGAAGTGCCTGGTGGTTGCACCCTGCAGGTGCAAACTTCGCTGACAGGTGGGACCTCCGGGGTACCCCTCCCCACCCCAAACATAAGCTGGCTTACCTGCGAGGTTAATAGAATTATGCTTTTACCCAAATACCACCGCCCTAAAAAGGAAATACAATTATGCCCGGAGCTTAATTCGATTAGCCCTGGGACATAAATGGCCCACCTCCTTACCCCATTCAATTATCCCTTAGGACAAATACAATTATACCTGCAGGTGAAATGAATTATGCTTCCAGCTAAATGCAATTAAGGTTGATGGGTAGTTGAATTAGGGTGGCAGGCTTTAAGAGTGAAGTTGGAAACTTCTTTTAGATGGGGCGAAGTTAAAAACTTCGCCCAGCACCCTAAACTTTACCAGGCACCCTTAACTCAGCCGGCACCTGCCCTTAAACTTCGCAGAGCAACCTTTCAAATTAAAAACATCATTATCCCAACAGAGATTACCATTGGCAAAAGAACAAGCCCGGTGAAAATAAAATAATCTGTGGTCAGCGGCTCTTTACTCTTGAGTGCTTTTATTATGAATAACACTGAACTTATTATGATCATTGGTAACAAAAAAAGTGGAAGGATCTTGATGGTAAAGTCACAGCCGGACTGTTGCCATCTGGTTCTGTGCAAGACAATAAATAAAGAAAAAATCCAGCATACATAATTGAAAGCAAGTAAAATGAACGAACGGGTATGTAACTGAAAAACGTTCATGGCCCTTTTTTGTTAATACAGGCAAGAATTAAAAGTAACCTGCTAAACTTGCACAATTAGAAAACGAGAATGAGTTTAGTTGAGAATAAATGAAAAAGTTTTGGAGCTATATTGAGCTGTTTTTTGCAAAATACTTTTGACTTTGGCCTCCCATGTTTGTTGCACAGTCGTGTCCCATCCAAAATTTGATTCTTTATCAAATTGTTCTTGTGCTCTTTGTTCCTCCCTTAACATCGCATTAAAAAGTGAGCTTAATTCAGTTTTATAATCTTTTCCAAACTTTATGTCTCTTTGCAACTAATAACGAAGTTCCTAGCAAATGTTTCCGCAAGATCGAAATGTAATTGTTCATGGCTTACCACACGCATCAGAGTGGCCGCATCAAACAATTTTCTTTTTATAAATGATAAAGAATATTCAGCCATTGGTCACAGTTATAAAAATTTTGTTTGATTCTTGATCAACCCTTTCTCTGCATCCCAAATAAATACTACTATACGCTGTCACCTCACCCATCGAATCTGTCGTTACCATATCATTAAAATCGTTCGGGATCAAAGGGTTCGTTTCAGACCAATATTTATATTTTCCTTTTACCTGAGCAGTACAGTTTAAAAAAGTGAATGTTGCAATAACAAGTAATGTTATCTTAAATGGGTTTCGTTTTATTGAAGTCATATTTCTTATACTTACTATAATAACAACATTAGATTCAAGAAATTTTTATTTGTTTGTTATCCCCTCAATCTTCTCCCCACAAACAACCTCCGTAATTTCTCTCAGCACTTCAACCCGCTCACTTAAATATTCAAGGTCATCTCTTGTAACTGAGTAATTCAGTTTATACCTGCTATCAATATAAGCGGCGTTTAAAATCTTAAACAATCTTCTTTCTTCTTCATCCCTCAAAGGAAAAGCAATTTTAAACCGCTCATCATGTAAACACGCCGCTTTATAAAGGATCACTAAGTCGTGTGTCTTCGGTCTATAGTGTGTAAATACTAATCCTACGGTATTCAAAAACCTTTCAGTGGTTTGATGAAGTAAAAATGCAGCCTGAGATAAATACTCTTTATCCATATAAAATTCAACCCCTTCAAAAAACTTCACAGCATCAGCAAACCACTTATCAAAATACATCTGCGAAATATTCGCTCTTTGCTTTGCAGATAATTCTTTTGGTTCTGCGAGTGTGTACATGTGCGTATCGAAGAGCATGGTTCCTTCCTTCATAATATCGGTAAAGAAATATTGCCCCTCTTCCAGTTGTTTGTTCAGGTAATCTATACCATGTACAATTACCTGCACGGGCAGCTCGTGGTGCAGGTGGCTGCGCAGTTTGTGTAAGATCTTTCTTTCCTTGTAGGCTGCTTTCTTTTCATCCTTCACCACTACTAACAGATCAAAATCGCTGTTGTAAGAATAAGTAATGTTGTCTTCAATATAAACATCCTCCTGCCAGTCTCCGCGGCTGTAAGAGCCAAAGAGAATGATCATCTCGGGTTCTGTCATCAGCCGCAGTGTTTCGGTGATGGCAGCAATCTCTTCCTGCTTTTGTTGAGGTAAATGAGACAAGGTTGTTTTCATAAATCGAAGATCGAAGGTGGAAGATCGAAAATTAAAGAATTGGTTGATACGAATTTCAACTAATTACCCGAACAATTAACCGCAATTGATGCCACGTATTATTTATCCTGCACTCAATTATCTAAATTACCAGATGAAATATTCGATCCTGTTATCCCTTCTACTCTTCAGCCTGTTCAGTTTTGAAAGCTGCGGAAAAAAACAAAAGGCTGTGTCTGCAACTGTTACACCTGGTATACTTAGAGGCGTGTGGGAGCTGCGGCACATCAATGGTGGCTTCAGGGCGCCTGGTGATTTCGCCCCGGGCAATGGATATGTATACGAGTTTTCTGATTCTGCTTTCAAACACTTTGAGCAGCAAAAAGTTAATGACCAGGGAAGCTATTCAATAATGAAAGATACTTTCTATGATAGGGTTACTATTATGGATCGCATCATGTTCTCCAATCATAACGATAAGCAGTTTATAAAAATAAAAGACACCCGGCTTATATTATACTATGGCATGATCGCCGCTGATGGTACGGAAGAAACTTATGAAAAAATCGCTGATGCGCCCGGTGCTGACCATTAGCGAATACGAGAATATTGAACAAGAATTTATAAGGGTCGTATATAGGTATATACGTTATATACCTATATACAAAGAACAAAAGAGAAGCGATATGCTTCTCTTGTTGTCAGGTACTGACCTATATACCATATACCTATATACAGAAAACAAATCTAATTTCTCGCCAACGCTTTTTTCTTAGCGGCGTCAAATTCATCTTTGCTTAATGCGCCTGCATCGTACAAAGCTTTTAATTTTTTGATCTCATCGGCCATGCTTCCGGCTTCTGCTATTTTTTTATCAGGGATTGTGGTTGTGCTCCTGTCCATAGACATTTCGTCTTCTGTAGCATGGATCACATAATCCCTGTCTACATAAACATGGAAGCGCTGTCCTTTTTCGATAGTGATCTCTTTTCCTTTTATCAGTAAAAGGGGAGCGAACACAAAAGCACCGGCAGCTAACACGCCTACACTTTTATCTTTTCCTTTAAAAGATTTGGCGGCTCTTAAACGAACATTGGTGCCGTCTACTGCTTTACCGTAGTCTAAGATAAAATCGAGCTTACCGGCAGTGCCCAGCATTTTTGCACGGGAAGCCACGGTAATTTGTCCTTTTACAACAGAGCCGCCTTTTAATACGATCCTGCCATCTACAACGATATCATCGGCAAACTGGAAAACGATCTGGTCGCCTTCTTTGGCTGTTTTGGAAGACACTGCTTCTGTAGTAATGATGTCTACCTGGGTACCATCCTGGAGTTTTGACTGGGAGTAACCATTGGTTGCTGCAACCATGGCTAAAAGAACTAAAAGAGTT
>JAQBNK010000065.1 GCA_028288595.1 Chitinophagaceae bacterium | reverse complement strand
TCAACGGCAAACCGGATAATCTCCTGCAGTTTCAAAGAATCAAAACCAGAAGAAGATATGGAACGATGTTCCCAGTTTTGATAAGAAGGAAAATATTCTTTGCCTGAATTTTTTTGTGCGCCACAGGTAAGGAAGATTAAAAGTGACCCGGCAAGAAAATATTTTTTCATAAGACAATATAATATGTTGAAATGAATTTTGCAGGAGATGGGAATGAATTCCTGTGTTTCAGTTCGATAAAAGGACGGCAGAGGATTAAAATCTAAATCAGCAACCAGCTATCAAGGGTCCCCCGATATTAAAATCCCATAAAAAAACGGAAGCGGTTCAATAAGGAGCCCGGATCGGCGTTTTTGAATTATATCCTTATTCAGCCAGTTGAAAAACCCGAAAAACATGATTAAAAAAATGATCCGCATGGCGCTTTGCCTTGCGCTCCCGTTGATGTTTTCCTTCACTCCCGCCCCTGCCCTGCATATAAAACCAGCGGCAGCTTACAAAAAAATAATTGCTTCAAAAACAAGTGCAGGCAAGTCTTCTTTAAAAGAGCGCTTATTTTCATTTTATAATGCTTCATTAAAGCGGGCCGGGCTTTCAAAAGACGCGTTTAAATATGCTGTTACCGGTTATATGAACCTGCTTAGCAAAGGCATGGTAAATAATAGTCGTTATTTAACCATCATAGATTTCAGCCAGTCATCTTTAAAGAAAAGATTTTACCTGCTTGATGTGCAGGCGGCTAAACTGCTAATAAATACCTACGTGGCTCATGGCAGAAAAAGCGGGTCCATTATGGCGAACAATTTTTCTAACAGGCCTGAGTCATCAGAAAGCAGTCTTGGTTTTTACATAACAAAACATACTTACTACGGCAATCATGGTCTTTCTCTAAGAATCGGTGGCGTAGAGAAAGGATTTAATACGAATGCTGAAGAAAGAGCAATTGTAGTTCATGGCTCACATTACGTAAATGGTTCTATGGCAAGAGCAGGATTTATGGGAAGAAGTCTTGGCTGTCCCGCATTACCCTCTGCTGTATCCGGGCAGGTGATCCAAAAAATTAAGAACGGTTCTGCATTATTTATTTTCCATCCAACAAAATCTTACCTGCAGAATTCTAAATTACTGGCCAAAGCATAACGTAGAATATATAAATTAAAGGAACCCTTAAACCCTGGTGAAGAGCCGGGGTTTTTGCATTAGAAAATTATTCGGTTGAGCCAACTTTTTGTTTGCTATTCTGCTTCTGGTAGTCATACGTCACGATTTTTATTTTGATGAGGAACCCTTTACATCAAGATAAAAATATTTTTTGCTGAATGCAACTATGCCAGATCTATACCTTACTTTAATTTATAGTTGACTAACAGAAAGAATGTTTCCGTCGGGATCTTTAAACCACGCAACTTTTGATCCGGCCGGAGATGTCCATATACCTAATGGATCCTGTTCTAAGAAATTATAGTTTTCACACATAACGCCCTTTTTATTAAGGGAAGATATTACTGAAGAAATATCAGCGACATTCCAGCCCAGCACAGTAAATAATTGAGGCCTTAATTCAGGAACAATGATTACCCGCAATAATGTTCCATTAGCCTCAAATTCTAAAGCATAATTATCTTCTGATAACAACTTCAATCCTAAAACATCTTTGTAAAACAACTTTGCACGTGAAGGCATGATGGTAGGAACAAACGCTTTAAGTTCTTTATCAGCAAGCATAATGATATAATATATAGATGATAGGGACCAGGTTAATCCGCGTATAATTACTCAGCAACAACTATTGCGATCTTATCCATGCCGGGACTTACGACCAGCCTCGTTATCTTTTTAATAACTCCCTGGTCAGCATTTATAATTGCTGTCGCCCATTTATTTTCGACTCTATCGTAGACCAATACCTGGTTTTCTTTGCTGAATAATACCAGCCTGTTAGTGACCCACGTCATATCTTCCATTGGCGGAATTAATGCAATCACTGTAACAATTCCTTTCCTGTTATCAAATCTTTTCAGAGTCCAGTTTTCTTTTGTCGTTTTTTCTATGAAGCTCATAGCATCTTCACCGGGGATCTTTTGAAGAGAACGGCCGGGGTTTTGTGCAATTATTTTATCCTGTTTTGAAGAAAGATCATAATAATGCAATTCATTCAAAGAGTCTTTTAAAACAAATAAAAGCAATCGTGATGAGTTTATCCATGCGTGATAACCAACAATTAATGTGTTGATCAGCACCGAAGGGCTTCCTCCTCCAATGGGGTATTGCACAAGATCCTGTGCATTGTTATCGCGTTGAAGAATACAGGAAATGTATTTTTTATCCGGGGTTACTGTCGGAGAATATTCTCTTTCATGCGTCGTAGTGAGATTTGCAATAGAGTTGGATTTATAATTATAGTATTTGATATCACTGCGGCCGCTATCATCGAAAGAAGAAAAATAAATAAGGGGCGATGCAGGGTGAAAAAAAGGCTGGTTATCGTACCCTTTGTGATTACTGATATTAACAGGATCAGTTAATGTTATTGCAGTTCCCGTGAAGGATAAATTAAATAAATATATTTCTGAACCGGCCTGGGCCAGTGAGAATAGGGGGCCTAAAATGAGAAGGGCAATTACAATTTTTTTCTGCAGCATGTATTAAATATACAACCAGATTTCTGGCTGGTTTTTTATACCTGGAATCCGGTTGAAAAAAATGCAATAATGAACTTGATTATTATCTCCGTTTTATTACTGTTTTAAATTTTGACCAGTTAAAGAGGAGCGTCCACCCTAGGGACATCCATATAGCACGTAAAATTTGGTAACCAGCAGATGAGTCACGTTCAACGAACCAGTGTTCAAAGATATACCAGGTAATATACCAGTAGAGCCAGTTAACTGTAAAAAGAATGCAGAGCTGTTTTAAGGGGGATAAATCATTAAACCATTCCCGGATTCTGGATACCATAAATGGAAAATTAATAAAAAAGAATTAAGAGGCGATGCGAAAGGCAATTGTTTATTCAGCCTCAGCCGGGAACATTTTTTGGTAGATATAAAATTTATACAAGCTACACTGTGATAAAGAAATTTGGTAACTTTATTTGTAATGGATCGCCAGCTTAATCATAAGTCAAAAATATCAGCGAGACTATTTAAGCCTTTTGAATATCACGATATCATTCCATACACAATTGCCATTCTTATGCTTGCCGGCGAAATCTATATCGCCGCACATTTTAAGCAGTTATTGTTTCAATAAAAGTTTTTATTCTCGGTTACGGAACTTGTAAATCAGCCAGCCAGCTTTTCAGATCAGGTATTTATTAAAAAAATACCCATCGGCATTTTTATTGCAGCGCATATCTGTCTAAAAAATAAATAACTATGAAAAAAATAGTTTTGCCATTTATTGTTCTGGCTACAAGCCTTGCCATAGCATGTAATAACGGCGATAAAACTTCAAACGACAGTGTTGAAATGGCGAAAGATGCAAATAATTCTATAGATAGTACAAAAGGCACCGGTGATAGTCTTGCAACCGACGAAAACTTTTTAGTTGAAGCCGCAAGTGGAGGCATGATGGAAGTTGAACTGGGTAAAATTGCAGCAACCAATGCGGCATCTCCGCAGGTAAAGGAATTTGGGCAACTGATGGTATCTGATCATACAAAATCAGATGCTGAATTAACCACCATCGCCCGGTTAAAAAATATTGCCATTCCAAATATGCCCGGCGAGGATCACATGAAGCACATCAATGATCTGAAAAATAAGAAAGGTGCCGACTTCGATAAAGCTTATATGAGCATGATGACAGATGATCATGAAGAAGATGTAAGGAAATTTGAAAAAGCATCTAAGGACGCAAAAGACCAGGATATAAAATCATTTGCCGCTAAAACACTTCCTGTTTTAAAACAGCATTTAGAAAAAGCAAAGGCTGTAAAAGATGGTTTGAAATAATGGCCGTTCTTTTATAAAAGACATTAACACTTACTCAATAAAAGGGAGAACCCCATCCTGCGACCAGGACGGGGTTCATTGTTTCCCAACTTCAACCAAGAAGCTTACCTGCTAAGGAATTTTGTTAATATCAGTGTAAACGGATTCGTACTTATTTCAACGTCTGTATTATTCATACCTGCTGCTTTTTTAAATATCGCTTCCGTCTTTGATCTTATTGATTGTTTTATTTGTGATCCATTATTATCAGAAGCATCCGCTACAGATTTTTTTGTTACCGGTGTTGATGGCTTCGCCGGTTTGTTAGTGGCAGGAGCTTTATAATGATACCGGAGAGAATCTGTACTGTCTTTCAAGAGTTCTTTTTTCCTCTGGTCCAATTCTTTCTGCTGATCTTCTATTGACTTTAACTCGTCTTGCGTATTTGAATCGTCTTCTTCAGATTTTGTTGCTTTATCAGCTCTCTCCAATCCGCCGGGAGTCATTATGTATTCAACATTTGAATCCCAGTATTGATCATTCCAGTCTTCATCCCATTCATCATTATTCCGATGGCCATTATTAAAGCTGAACCAGTTTAATCTTCTTGAAACACTTCTGTCGATCATAATATGCCGTCCTATAGGTATCTGTAAAGTTGCGATCACACGCTGGTTGCGAAACTTCGTTCCTTTTTTTACAGCAAAGCCGCGGTCTAAAATCAGTACTGAATCCTGCTGGGTAATTCCATAATGAACACCCTTTACATTAGTCAGGGCATTGTCTTCATCACGGCCCGAACTATATTTCGTCATGTACATATGGAAAGCGGTATCGGGACTCTTCACGATATGAAAGCGAACATTATTGATAACTAAACTATCTTCTGTTACGTTTACAATACCATCCATGTGAAACCACCGGCCATAAGTCTTAATGTTTGCATCGGCTACCTGCACTATTACTTTTCCTGAAGAAGGTTGTGTCATTGGAAGATCTACTTTCTCTCTTGCGTCGGCATCAAAACTCCTGGCTATTGATGCCGCGAGAACTATTGCCGAGATCAAACCGATCACCCATAGTCCTCCGAAAATCCATCCGAGAGAGCGACTTCCCGGCCTGATCCCCATGATGCGCCTGATGATCCAGGTAATGAATGCCACCACTGGAACGCCAAGGAAGAAAAGAAGGGTAAACCACGCCAGTGTATTCTGACCAAAACCTTCAAGGAAATAATTTTTTAAAGGGAATACGCTTACACCACTAAAGATCAGCGCCAGCAAAGCCATTAATAAAGCAAACGCAAGAATGCCTGCTATGAAAAGGAAAAACGCTTTGAATATTACACCGATCGCATGTCCTATGCGGCTACCGCGGCGACGTACATAATTTCCCGTCTCTGACCCCGTTGCGCTGGCTCTTTCAAAAATCTTTTTTTCACTCATTGTTTTTCCAACATCCTGTCCCCACTGCTGGGCCTTGCTTCCAAATTCTTTACCCCAGTTTTCAGCACGGTTGCGAAAACCTTCCAGGTCTTCCTGGATCGTATTTTTAATTGTATTCAGGTCTACTTTCTCTCCTCTCATTTCCAGTTTCTCAGAAGCACTGTTAGCTTCAGGAATGATCATCCATAAAACTATGTATACAATAAAGAGTGTTCCGCCGAAAGATCCGAATACGATAGAGGGGAAGGGATCAAAATTCCAGAAAATGTTTCTGAATATAGATATGCACAGTCCTGCTACAAGCGGGAATGCAAACACAACCCTGGGTATCCAAACCGCGATATTAAAATAAGAGGCAACACCGCTGGCAACACCTGCAATAACCCTGTCATCAGGATTACGGAATAATCTTTTACGGATGGCGCTCTTTTCCAGGCCACGGCTTGGCACTACGATCCATAATAATATATAGATGATGATGCCCGTTCCAAAACCACCAAAAGAAATGATGGCGAAAAGTATACGAACTATTGCGGGGTCTATTCTTAAATAATGTGCTATACCGGCACAAACACCACCAAGTATTTTATCATTTTCATCCCGGAACAAACGTCCGCGTGGCTGAGAAAAATCCCCGGTATTTGCACGGCCTTCATTTTCCAGTTGTGATTTTACCCTGTTTTCATCATCATCGAAATCTTCGGGACGGCCCATACTATCGATCACTACATTTACATCCGCATCCGTAATACAGGTGCTTCCTTTTTTCAGCATATCGCTAAAAAGTTCAGCCACCCTGCTTTCTATATCGTTAATGATTTCGTCGCGACCTTCCTCATTAGCGAAGAAACGGCGCAGGCTATCCACATACTGCGTAAGCAGATCGTGAGCAGTTTCCTCTATTGGTATCACCCTGCCCTGGAAGTTTATGTTGATTACCTTTTTCATTGTTCAGCGTTTAATTGGTTTGAGTTGGGATTTTGGTCTGTTGGTTGGTTTGCGGCATCTCCGCCGGTGAGGGCGTGTACTGCGTTGGCGAGTTCCTCCCATGTTCTTTCCAGTTCACCGTAGAACTCAAGGCCCTTATCGGTCATCAGGAAATATTTGCGGGGCGGCCCTGAGCTGCTTTCCACCCAACGATAGGTAAGCAGCCCTGCGTTTTTCAACCGGGTTAACAAAGGGTAAAGGGTACCCTCCAGTATATGGAGGTTGGCTGCTTTCATCTTGTCAACAATATCACTCGGGTAAACTTCACCCTGGCGAATGATAGATAAGATGCAAAACTCCAGCACCCCTTTGCGCATCTGGCTTTGTGTATTTTGAATATCCATGGTTCGGAGTTTTTATTTTGAATTTTTGTTTATCCAGCTTTTGTTCTTTCTTCAGCTTCAGTGGCGTCGCACTCTTGTGCTTTGGTTCTTTACTGAGCTTCGTCAATAGGGAATCGTCAAACGTGAATGCATTCACGACTCACGATTCACGTTTAGGCGATCATCCTTCTCTGAACTCTCATTTTTCTTGTGCGCTGAATCTTCCAAAGATCAGCGGCGCTGAAAACTTTTGCCTGGTTTTCCAGGCTGGTAGCAACTGTTTCTTTCACTACATGGGTTAAACGGTCTAAATCGTTCTGGTTGATTGCTGGTAAGAGTTGTGTTGATTGCGTTTTCATAACTTATATTTTTAATGTTTTTGCTTTCTTATTCCTGGCGTCCGGTTTTTTTTATCCTTTTCACCATTGTCTCACATTGACAACACAAAGATGCACAACTTTTAGGTACTATGCAACACATAGTATCATGTTTTTTGAGGTAATGTTTTGAGCACAGTAGTTTATCGACTATAAATCGTTGAAAATCAACATGATTATTAAATTCGACCTATTTTAGAATGTGACAAGCGGTAAAATAACAGGACGAAAAGGTTCCCTTGGATGTCTTAAAACAAAAAAAAGCCGCCCTACTAGGCGGCTTTGTGTATCCGGATGGAGATTATTTCAGGCCAAGTGTTTCTAAAAAAGCATTTGCATTCGGTTCTCTCCCCAAAAAATTTCTCAGCATCTGCATTTCATCAATAGTAGCGGCTTTTTCCAGTATTTCCTTCCTGTATCGTAAACCGGTTTTTGCATCCATCACGCCATTCTTTTTAAAAGCGGAGAACATATCCTGCGCAAAGACCTTCGACCATAAATAACCATAGTAATTAGCTGCATAACCGTTTAAATGGGTAAAGCTTGCAATGAAATGATTGCCCGGGACAAACGGAAGCTGATTTAGAGAAAATAGCTCTTCAGATACTTTATTAATATCCTTTTCTCTAATACTGTTGTATTTATCATGATAAGTAAAATCGAGAACGCCCAAATAAACCTGTCGCATAGTACCGGCGCCGCTTTGAAACAATTGTGCCTGCTTCATTTTATTAAACAAAGACAATGGTAATGTTTGCCCGGTTTTGTAATGACGTGCAAACAATTTTAATGCATCATATTCCCACACCCAGTTTTCTAAAAACTGGGAAGGGGCTTCTGTAAAATCGCCTTTAACAAAGAATGGTCCCTGTATCGCAATATCTGACCTGCCCAGCATGCTATGAACCAGGTGGCCAAACTCATGAAAGAGCGTGATCACATCGCTATGATTTAATAATGAAGGTTCATTCTCATTGCCCTCAGGGAAATTACAGATCAGAGCAGATACCGGAAGCACCTCCTTATTATTGGCTATACGATATTCATTAATCGGGAAACAGGCAAAATGGGTGTACTTGTTGGGCCTCGGAAAAAGATCAAGAAGAAAGCTTCCTATTTTTTTTCCATCCTTAAACATTTCATAGGTCCTTACTTTCTCGTGCCATTTGGGAACAGCTTGCGTTTCTTTTATTTCTATGCCGAATAATTTCTGGTACACGGTAAACATGCCCCTCAGTGTATTATTCATTTCAAAATATTGCTTAACCTCATCGGTGTTAAGCTGGTATTTACTATCCAGCAGTTTTTTGGTGTAGTAACTAATGTCCCAGTTATTTAAACCGGTTGAAGCTGGCTCATACCGCTGCTTTATTTGTTTTAATTCTGCCAGGTCTCTTGTTACATTAGGAGCAAGTTTAGCAATAAGATCATTTTCAAAATTCCATACTGTTGCAGGCGACTTTGCCATTTTATCAATTACGGCATAAGCAGCATAACTATTGAAGCCTAATTTATCTGCAAGCTGTTGCCTGTAATAAAATAAACTATCAAGTGCCTGGATGTTTTTGGGAAACGCCCTGTTATTATAAGCAAGGAACATTGTTTTTCTCGTATCACTGTTATCTGCATAACGGGCAATATCAATACTGTTCGGTCCATTTACATAAACTATATAATTTCCATCGGGTCTTTTCCATTTTGCTTTTGTGTTTACAGGAACACCTGCCAGTTGAGCTTCCGTAAACTTTACACTGTCTTTATATTCAGCGATATTTTTATCGAATTGTAATCCGAAAGAAATAACTTTTTGGTTAATGGACTTTAATTCTTCCCGTTGTGCAACGCGTAATTTCATTCCGTTCTTTTCAAATGCAACGAGCGTTTCATCCAGGAATTTTTTATGATTGGGTTTGATTTGTTTTGCTGCAGGCGAGGAGGCGAATTGTTTAAGCGCATTATATAAACCATCATTCAAATAAAGATCATTACTATAAGTTGATATTTTTTCTGATGCTTCGTTAGCCGCGTCTCTTGCCGCATCACTCATATAAGTCTGTGAAATAAGACTAAGTTTAGCAGACAGGTCCGTAAGCTCGTACAGCAGTTCATCTGTAGCAAGCAATGTATTTACGTCTGTGCGTTTACCCGCAGGAACACGGGTTATTTTATTAATGCGGTCGTCTGACAATTTAATTACCGCTGTACCAGCGTCCCGGATAGTTTCCGCGGTTACTTTATCAAATGCAAGAGGAGCATTGGAATGAATAAGGAGTGGATTAGCATTTTGCTGCTGTGATTGGGCATTAACAAATGCCAGTGTTAATATGACCAGGAAAATTTTTGCAGGTTGCATATGGGTTGAATTAATTTAATAAAATATAGTGAGCGATAAATATAGAGCTTTTACCACGCCGGTTCTTCCCCGGTGGAATTATTGCTATTTATAAAAGCGGGCAAGGTTGTCAACCGCAAGCTTTAATGTTTCCTCCTTTTTAGCGAAACAAAAACGAAGTACCTTATTATCTTCTGCAGTTTTATAAAATGCAGAAACAGGAACAGTAGTAACCCCGGCCTCTTTTGTAAGCCTGATCGCATAATCCATATCATTCTCATTGGTTAAATGCCCGTAACTATAACACTGAAAATAACTTCCATGAGAAGGCACAGGAATTAAAGGTGTGTCCTTCATTAATTGATTAAAATAATCCCGCTTCTTTTGAATGAAAGACCCGAGTGATAGGTACGCTTCTTCATTCAAAAGGTATTCTGCCAGCGCAACCTGCTTGGGCGTATCGCAGCTGAAGCAATTAAACTGGTGCACTTTTCTAAATTCATTCATGAAAGCTCCCGGAGCAACGGCATAGCCTAATTTCCATCCGGTGCAGTGATAAGTTTTTCCAAATGAGAAACAAACAAAACTTCTTTCTAGTAAATCGGGGTATTTAAGCATGCTTAAATGCGGCAGATCATCAAAGATCAAATGCTCATATACTTCATCACTGAGAATTAGAATATTTGTTCCGGCAGTAATGGCTTTCAATTGTTCAATATCGTTTTCATTCAGCACCGCACCTGTGGGATTGTGTGGGCTATTGATCATGATCATTCTTGTTTTCGAAGTAATCTTTCTTCTTACTTCATCCCATGGAATAGAATAATCCGGGAATTGCAGAGAGATCAAAACAGGAATAGCGCCATTGATCGTTATATTAGGGATATAACTATCATAAGCAGGCTCGAAAACAATTACTTCATCTCCTGCATGCAACACACTTGTCAGCGCTGTATAAATTGCATAAGTGCCACCGGGTGTTATAGTTATTTCATCGGCCGGATCGATAGTCGCATCATACAGCTTTTTCATTTTTTCTGCGAGGCGTTCTCTTAGTAAAGGAAAGCCATTCATGTGCACATACTGGTTAAAGCCTTCACTCATTGCTTTAGAAACTAAACTGGTTAATTCCGGGCTCATAAAAAAATCGGGAAAGCCCTGGCCAAGATTGATGGCATTGTACTGTATGGCCAACTGGCTCATTGTTGTAAAAATGGTAGTGCCAACATCGGGCAGTTTCGAAGTGATCTTCACTTGTTTCTTTTGCCCAAAGATAAATGCGAACTAGTGTACAAGAATAAAAACCATCATGGCAACAATTAGGAAGAAAACAGACTCCTGGAGCGTTTCGTTCTGAAGGTTGGGGGTATTCATACCTATAGGATTTCGTAATAAATTTATTCTTTTAAAAAACCAGTTCCTATTAAATTAAGATAAAAGAAATCCACGCTACCTGCATAACTTCCTGATATCGACGTCTGATGATACATTATTCATTTGTCTTAATATCCATTGAGACTTCCAGGAAACCCACCTGCTTACCGGAACAACAGTATATTTTTTGGGATTAGGTAAGCTGGCGATGATCATTGCAGATTCATTCGCAGATAAATTTTTTGCCGGCTTATGAAAATATTGTCTTGCAGCTGCATCAATACCATAGACACCCCTTCCTGTTTCAATTACATTTAAATACACTTCAAGAATGCGACGCTTGCCCCATATTAATTCTATGAGTGTAGTAAAATAAAATTCCGGGATCTTCCTTAAATATTTTAAAACCCCGTTGCCCTGCCAGAGAAAAACATTTTTTGCAACCTGCTGGCTGATGGTACTGGCACCGGCGCCGCGAATTTTATTTTTTTTGGAAGGATTTACAGATAAACTTTTTTCCAGTGACTTCCAATCGAAGCCGGAATGATCCGGGAACAATTGATCTTCGCTAGCGATTGCAGCTAGTTTAGCATAAGCAGAAATATCCTTCAGTCTTACATGATTCTTTTTTAAACCCTCGCCTTTGATAACACTTATTAATTGAGTGATGGTAATGGGAGGCATTACCCACCGGCATAAAATCACATAGCCCAAAGATGATAGAAACATAACCAGTATCAACCGGGAAAAAAACCGTTTGAAAGAAAAATGTTTTTTGAGTGTCTTAGGCATACAAACGAAAAGTACAATTATCCTGTTGCCCTGATATATAAGAGGCGGTATTTTTTACCGAGCCTGATATCAGCAGGATGCGAAAGGTGCAAATATTCACCAATCCCAAATACGAGAGCAGCAATTCCCAGCCGTACTGAATTTTTTTTATCGAATATATTCTCTTTCCGTGCCAGACCATTAATGATATTCAATGTAATATAACTGGCGCTGCCTAATTGAAACAGCATCCCATTACTAATAAAAGAAAATGATTTTTCTTTTGCCGGGAATGCTACAAGGTCTTTAATATGAAAACGTAAAATATCTAAGATGCCGGTATCATATCCAGCAAAGCCCCACTGCCCATAGACAGGATTAATTTTCACTTCACGAATAAAAATGGAATCCTTAGCGATCTTTTTGATAATTCCCTGCAGCCACTGATGATTATCTAATTGAAAGGTTATGAGTGAGCCGGGCATAAAAGTTTGAATAGTTCTGTCTCTTTTTTTCAGTACTAAAAAATCTGTTTGTGAAAAGGCAGAGACGAAAGAAAAAATAAAAATGACCGGCAGTAGCTTTCTCATTCCGCACAAAATAATAATGATGTAATAGAAGGTTCGCCAAAGCCAAGTTAAACTTTAATGATGTTTGGCATAGAAGATCATACCCCAGCCAAGTGCTATCCCAAATCCTATCAGGATCAATCCCGAGATGCGGTTAATAATATGAATATTGTGGGGCGTAAGTTTACTGCGAATACTGTTTGCACCGAAAACTTTAGCTATATCACCTGCAAGTACAAATATGAGACAGGTGGCAAACACAACGATCCTGTATTGTATTGGATGAATCTCATCATTTGAATTGTCGATTATACTCGCCGTAGAGGCAAACCAGAAAAGAAAAACTCCGGGATTTAGCAGGTTCATAAAAAAACCGGAGACAAAAACTCCTATTAAGTGGCCTTTCGTGAATTTTTTTAAAGAAACGGAACCATCATCTGCTACTGCAATCTTTTTGAAGAAGATGTTGAAAACACCCATTAAAATAAGAAAGCCACTCCCGGTTATACCAATAATCTCCCGGTGACTAAGGAGGGAGTGAAATAATTTTGTAAAAATATTACAGACTAGTACCAGCCCAATGTCACTGGCTGAAACACCCGCTATAAAAGCAAATCCGCCCTTATGGCCGTTATTAATACTTTGTTTAAGAATGGAAAAAATAACAGGGCCTACCGAAATACTCAGTACAATTCCTAATGCTATTCCCTTAAGTACTGCGGCAAAAAACATAATGTATTTTTACAACCGGCCATTTGCCAGGAATTGTTTCCAGTCTGCAAGCATTTTTCCTTTTAAAACTCTTGGAAATTTATGCTGGCCGCCCACTTTCCCTTTTGCTTTCATAAATTCCATAAAAGTATGCTCAGACAAAACCGATAGCCTTACTTCTTTCAATGCGCTTTTTCTTTCTACAGCATAATCATCATTCAGCTCTTTCAGTTTGTTGTCTATTTTGTCACATAATTCTTTCTCATTCACTTTATCATCGCAGGCAACGTACCAGTGATGTGCAAAAAAGCTGCCAACAGGTTCGCCGGTCACGGTATACTCCGGGATACAGATATTCATTTCGGTACTAACCGTCTCTATTGCTTTGTTCATATTATCCACGCTCAGGTGTTCTCCCACAAGCGAAAGAAAATGTTTGGTTCTGCCTGTAATGATGATCTCCGCCTGTTCTTTATTGACAAAACGTATCGTATCACCAATTAAATATCGCCATGCGCCTGCTGTGGTACTTAATAAAAGCGCATAGTCTTTCCCTTCTTCCACTTCGTGGATCATTAGGGTTTCCGGGTGTGCCGTTAAATCGCCCTCACTGTCAAAATTTTTCTCTTCAAAAGGAATGAATTCAAAAAAGATATGCTCATTGCTTACCAGCTTCATCCCTTTGGCGTTCTGCCTGTCCTGGTATGCGATAAAGCCTTCACTGGCCAGATAAGTTTCAATATAAGTAAGTGGCCTGGCAAGTAATTTTTCAAATCCTTTTTTATAAGGTTCAAAGCTTACTCCACCGTGAACAAAAAAAGCAAGGTTGGGCCAGATATCATGAATGCTGTTTAACTGGTATCGTTCGATCACCATTTCCATGCACATCTGTATCCATGCGGGAACACCAACAACAAAACCAATATCCCATTGAGGGGCTCGTTCGACTATTTCCTCTAATTTTTTATTCCAGTCTTTTTCCTTAGCGATTTTTCTTCCGGGTTTATAAAAAGGAGAAAACCAGAAAGGAACTTTTTTAGCAGTTATACCGCTGAGATCGCCTGCGTAATAGCCCGCATTTTTTTCTAATGCAGTACTTCCGCCGAGCATCAGCCAGCCTTTTGATAAGGACTTAACGGGGATGTCCTGGTAAGTTCTGAGGCTTAGCAAATGTTTGATCATAGCTACCCTGTTTCCCTTCAGCAGATCATTCGTAATGGGAATATATTTACTGGCGGCCTCGCTTGTTCCACTGCTTAATGCATAATATTTTATTTTTCCCGGCCAGCATACATCAGGCTGACCTTCCAGGGTTTTATGCCACCAGTCCTTATAAATAGTGCTGTAATTATAAATGGGAACGTTTTGCTGAAACTTTTTACCGGGATGGCGGCTCATCAGAATTTCATCGAAATGAAATTGCTGGCCAAAGGCTGTAAATCTTGCCTTCCTTAAAAGTTTTTTCAGCACCTTCAGTTGCTGTCTTTCAGGATTATTTTCAGGCAGACCCAGCGTTTTTGCAATCGTTTTAGGAAGCTTAATATCGAATATCGCCATTCTGTTACCGCTTAGACATCAAACTACGAAACTACGGCAAATGCGGCAAATGATGTTTGTTTCAGAGTATTATGACTTGCCCCGATACTGATTTTGTATCACTGCTTATAATTGATGAAGGCCGGCGGTATACCATTTGCATTTTACGCCAGCGGTTTTATTCACAAAAAGCCGAATGCATTCGGAAAAGTCAAAATTTTCAGACACGCAAAAAATAATGGTTCCCTTTTTCAGTGAAGGAGAAAGTTGTTTTCCGAGAGAACATAGTACCCTGTAATGAAATTTTCTTCTTATGATTTTCTGGGCTTGATTAATACTTGATGGATCTCCCATAAAATAAAAGTCGATTTCATTTTCCACTTCAGAGTTTTTTTTATGCTTGAATGACACTTTCTGAAACAAGGCCAAAATAATTTGAGATACCCGTAAGTAAAGGCCAGAAGAATTGTAATGCATTTCAGTTAAAAACTTTCCATCTCCATCAATCATTCTTATACCTGCAATGCCTTTATTTCCTTCCTGTATAAACGAAAGTGTTTTAACTATTGCTTCCGGTGTTACTAAAGTATCAGGATTAAGCAACAATATATATTCACCGCCGGCAATGCTTATACCTTGGTTACACGCAGCACCAAAACCTTTATTCGTTTTATTTTTCAGCCATATTATTTCAGAGAATTTTGTTTCGGGTGATATTGTTGTATCATCTGAAGAAGCGTTGTCAATAATTATTACCTCGTGCTCAATTCCTTTTGTGGCCTCCCGGAGCGAGTACAGGCAATACTCCAGGAAGTGCTTTACATTATAACTAACAATTATTACAGACAGTTGCATGACGGCGATTCAGCGAAAATATTATTGTCTTGCTGAAATGTTTTACAGTTACCACTAAATGCGGGTAATTTTGCGCATGCTTAAACAAACGCTCATCAGGGCCACTGAAGCGGCCGCCGTTATTGTTAAGGAATATTTTGATAAAACATACAAGATCAGTAACAAAGAAGGAGTTAATAATCTTGTTACGGAAGTTGATCATAAAAGCGAGGATTGCATAATACAGATCATACGGGAGGATTTTCCCGATCACCAGATATTAAGCGAAGAGTCCGGCGCCTTCATCCAGGATTCCTCTTATAAATGGATCATCGATCCGATCGACGGAACGGTTAATTATGCTCATGGTATACCGATCTGCTGTATTAGTATTGGCATTGAAAAAGATGGGGAAATGATCATGGGCGCCGTTTATAATCCTTTTATAAATGAATTTTATTTTGCCCAGCGTGGATGGGGATCATCCCTTAATGATAAAAAAATACAGGTAAGCAATGAAACTGATGTTTTGAAGAGTTGTCTTGTTACAGGGTTCCCTTATACTTATTTAGACGAGCCGAACGGACCTTTGCAAATATTTGAAAAATTTATTCGCAAGGGCATTCCGGTGAGAAGATTGGGTAGTGCGGCGATGGATCTTTGCTGGGTTGCCGCAGGGAGATTCGATGGATTTTATGAACATAAGCTAGCAGCATGGGATAGTGCCGCAGGATTTCTTATTGTTGAAGAAGCGGGAGGAAAAGTAACAGATTTTGAAGGAAATTATTATAGCCCGTATCAACCACATATCCTGGCAACCAATGGAAAAATTCATGATGAAATGATTAGGTGGATAAGTGGGAATGTGTGATGTACACTCCTGTTTATAATGAGGACGAACAACTATTAAATTATTGTCAGTTTTAAATATTTGAGAATGTAAACCGCTCGTACACCGTACATCGTACACCGTACATTTGCATTATGGAAAACAGAACAGAAATATCATCACTCGGAGAGTTTGGTTTAATTGATCATCTCACCAAAAATATTGAGATCACTCATGCTTCCACCATTGTTGGTGTTGGTGATGACGGTGCGGTGATTGATCATTTTGGAAAGCAAACAGTAATCACAACTGACATGCTGGTTGAGGGTGTTCACTTCGACCTGATGTATACGCCCTTAAAACATTTGGGATACAAATCGGTGATCGTTAACCTCAGCGATATCTATGCAATGAATGCGATGCCTACGCAGATCACCTTAAACATTGCTTTCAGTAATCGTTTTAGTGTAGAAGCATTAGATGAATTTTATGAAGGCGTTTATCATGCCTGCAGAAATTATGGAGTTGACCTGGTCGGAGGCGATACTTCAACATCAGGTAAAGGATTTATTATTTCTGTTACAGCATTGGGGGAAGTTTCGCCAGATAAATTCGTTAAAAGAAGCACCGCCCAAAAAGGAGACCTTATTTGTGTTTCCGGTGATCTTGGAGGAGCATTTCTTGGCCTCACATTATTAGAAAGAGAAAAACAAATTTTTTTGGATAACCCACAGATCCAGCCAGATCTTGAAAATGAAGATTATATCGTTGGCAGGATATTAAAGCCCGAAGCAAGAAAAGATATCATTGAGTTTTTTGCTTCTAGTGGTATTTTTCCAACCAGCATGATGGATATCAGCGACGGATTAAGTAGTGAAATTTTGCATATATCAAACCAAAGCAGTCTTGGTTGCCGGCTTTATGAAGAAAAACTTCCGATACATGATGCGAGTCGTGCGGCAGCGTTTAAATTCGGGCTCGATCCCACCTTATGTGCATTAAGCGGAGGCGAGGATTATGAATTGATCTTCACTCTAAAACAAGATGATTATGATAAGGTTAGATTGAATGAAGAGATCAGTGTGATCGGGTATATGGATATTTTGGAGGAGGGCCGGAAAATAATCACAAAGGGAGGAAACACTCACGACATAACAGCGCAGGGCTGGAATGCGTTTAAATAATAAGGAAAAACTTAACTTGAAATCGTGAAGAGAAATTGCCTGCTGTGGTTATGTTTTAGCATCTGGATTTTTACTTGCAGCTCCTGTTTCAGGGCGGCTTATATTGCCCCGCAAAATCTTCCTGCTGCTGAAGCTCAGGAAGATTTCAAAGTGCTGAGAAAAGTTCTCGAGGCCAATCATCCAAGCCTTTACTGGTATACACCCAAACAGAGAGTCGATTTTCTTTTTGATTCTGCTTACCACACAATCAATGATTCTTTAACTGAGCCGGAATTAAAAAATAAGATAGCGGCCATTATCAGCCAGCTTCATTGCGGGCATACTTCGGTTCATTTTTCAAAGGCATATACAAGGCGAATGCAAAATGACCGCAGGCCCAGGTTTCCTTTGAATATTAAAACATGGCAGGACTCAATGGTTGTGTTATCGAGCATTTACCGCAATGATCCGGTCTTTAAAAGAGGTACAATTATTACGGCCATTAACGGAGTTAATTCGCGGCAATTACTGGATTCAATGTTCAGATTGATTAGCACAGATGGGTACGCGGATAATTTCAAGAGCCAGGTGGTAAGTTTTAATTTTCCTGTTTACTATGTAAATACTTTTGGAATAAGCAAAGAGTTTACTATTAATTATATTGATTCAACGGGTCTCCCTAAAACCACGGTGCTTCCTGCGTATACGCTTCCTAAAAGAGATACATCAAAGCGAAGAGTTCCGGTAATACTACTTCCCCGGCCAACAAGAAAAGAAAGAAAAAGATTTGAGTTACTTACAAAAAGAAATTTTTCAATTGATGCCGATTCTAAAACGGCGTTCATTCAGCTCAATACTTTTTCGGGCGGTAAGCTGTCTGACTTTTATTACAGCGCATTCAAGAAATTAAAAAAAGACAGTATACAAAACCTCGTAATAGATCTGCGGCAAAATGGCGGGGGCAGTATAGGTAACAGTACATTGTTAACCAGGTATCTTATTAACCAGCCTTTTCATGTGGCAGATACTGTGGCTGCGGTTAGCAGGCGAATGCGGTATGGCAGTTATATTCATCCTTCCTGGTTGTACTGGCTAAGCATGAATTTATTTACGCATCAAGAAAGTGACGGCCGGTTTCATATGCGGATTTTAGAAAAACATAAGTATAAACCCAAAAAGAAAAATCATTTTAACGGCAATGTATTTATTATACAGGGCGGTTATACTTTTTCTGCGGCAACGATGTTTATTTCAAGTGTGCTGCATCAATCAAATGTTACTACCGTTGGCGAAGAAACGGGGGGAGGTTATTATGGAAATACTGCAGTACATCTGCCGGCTATTGTTCTGCCAAATAGCAGGATCAGGGTTATTCTTCCATTATTTCATATGGTGTTCGACAGTACAAGAGAAAAAACAGGAAGGGGTATTTTTCCTAAAGTGATGATACCGCCTAGTTCTGCAGCGATAAAAGCAGGTACTGATTCTAAAGTTGAAGCAGTAAGACAAATCATAAAAGAACAACGATAAGCAATAAGATATTAGTTGTCATGATCATTATCAACCAGGGCTATACAATGCATGTCTTTATCGAACACCGCAAATTCAGCGGGGTATCCCGGATGAAGTAAGCCAAGATTATCTGTACGGTTTAAAACTTTTGCAGGATAAAGATTACACATTCTTATTGCTTCTTCTAATGAGACGTCTGCGTTTTCGACCAGGTTTTTAATTGCCTTGCTCATTGTTAAAGCGGAACCACTTAATATACCGTTCGATTCATATTTTTCTCCATTCAATTTATGCGGATACAATCCGGAACCAGTTTCTGTAACAGCATCCGTGATAACAAATAAACGATCACCCATTATTTTTTTTGCAATCCTGATTGCTGGATAATCAACATGGTAACCATCTGCAACTATACTTGCTTTCGCTGCAGGGTGAGCGAATGCCGCACCCACCAACCCGGGTGCCCGGTGTTGTAACGGGCTCATCGCATTATAAAGATGTGTGATAGCAGGCACACCTGAATCCAGGGCATGCATCGCCTGCTCATAAGTTGCATTGCTATGGCCAAGTGAAACAATGATACCGCGGGATATCAGTAATTGAATAATTTCTTCAGAACATACTTCAGGAGCAAGGGTGATCATTTTAATTACCTCTTTGCCATAATCGATTAATTCTTCAACCTGCTTTAGGGTGGGAGAAAAAATACATTCTTCAGTATGGGCACCACACTTTACAGGATTGATCCAGGGACCTTCAACGTGTAATCCAATAATCCCTTTGCCTTTCGCATTCCAGTAAGTACGAACTGCATCAATGCATTGAAAAAAAACATCGTATTTGTTTGTCGCAACAGTCGGTAAACAATAACCCGTTCCATGCCTCCGGCAATGATCATTTAATACCTGCAAACTTTTTTCATCTGGATAAACCGCTAGTAATCTTCCACCAGCGCCATATATCTGCAGATCGATGAGCGGCGCGGTAAGAAGGACATCACCAAAATCTTTCCGCTTTACATTTTCATCAAGAGAAACGACCGGTAAAATATTTTCGATCAATCCATCATCAGCAAGAATTGCATGATTATGCAACATGGCAGTGCCCGTAAATATTTTATTTGCCGTATAGGCGATCCTATAGCTCATGTTGAATAATAAAGTTATCTGCGTCTTTAAGAAAAGGCATCTTCGCTCTTATCTCTTCGAGATGTTTTTTATCAAGTGAAATAGTGCAGATGTCTTCTTCATTTGTTTTTTGATAAAGTATTTCTCCCAGGGGGTCGATCACCATGCTGTCACCGGCATAAATAATTTTATTTCCATCTTCACCAACCCTGTTCACGCCAATTACATAACATTGGTTTTCGATTGCTCTTGCTTGTAATAATGTTCTCCAGGCATGACCCCTTTTTTCGGGCCAGTTGGCTACATAAACAAGTACATCATATTCCGGTGTATTACCGGGTGCTTGTCTTGCCCAGACAGGAAACCGGAGATCATAACAGACCTGCAGATTTATTTTCCAGCCATTAACAGACGCGATTAATCTTTTATTTCCGGCGGTATATTCCTTGTCTTCGCCTGCGTATGCAAAGCGATGCCTTTTATCATAAAAACCATACTCACCATTTGGCAGCATCCATATAAGCCTGTTGTAGTAATTACCTTCTTCTTCAATAATGATACTTCCGGTTATTATAACTTTCTTTTCCGAGGATATTCTTTTCATCCATGCAACGGTTTGTCCTGACATTGGCTCTGCTAATAACCGGGGATTCATACTAAAACCTGTAGTGAACATTTCAGGGAGCACAACAATACCGGGATTTCCTTTGATGCTGCTGATTTTTTCAGCAAACATTTCAAGATTGGCTTTTTTATCCTCCCAGGAAAGCGTTGTTTGAATAAGTGAGAAAGAAAGTAGCGACATGGGGCGAAATTAAAAATCTAAAGATACATGGATGAGGGAAGGAAGTGACAGATTGAGTTTTAACAACCTCTTTTTTCCGGGCATAACTGGATGAGTGGCAGTGGTATGGAACCAGCCTTTTTAAGGGAGCGGCCCGCCAATAGCTGTTTGGCATAAAATAAGCAAGTATTACCATAGCCGGCACCCGGTAGTCCTCATAACTTAACCTTTAGATCATGAAAAAATACATAAGTATATTATCGCTCCTTTTTATCTGCATATTCAGCAATGCACAAACCAGGAATACCAGCAAGTTTCATCAGCCGCTAATAAAAACGGCCCTGGACCGGGGGGCAAAAATGTATAACCTCGGTGAGATCTTAGAGGAATTTCATATTAATCCAAAACATAAAAACCTGAGAGTTTGCATAGATAAAGATATTATCGACCATCCTGAATTACTGATGACCGATTTGAATGATATCGATGATGTTGTGATCGCTTCAGGTCGTTACCTCGGATTCACTGACGCATCAGTAAGACAAGAGCCGTTCATATACATCACCAGAAAAAAATTAAAAGAAGTACACATATAATTGTTGGCAATTACTTGTTGCCGACAACGAACTACCTGTTTACACTGCCCATAGATGCTTCGGGATATCTTAAACCGGCAGCCGCACCCTTAGGAGCAATTGAATCTATTTCCGAAAGTTCTTCTTTTGTTAACTGAACGTTTACGGCAGCTGCATTTTCTTCAAGATATTTTACTCTTTTAGTCCCCGGGATAGGAAAAATGTTTTCTCCCTGCGCCATCACCCATGCAAGAGCGAGCTGCGATGCAGTGCAGCCTTTCATTGAAGCAAGTGATTCTATTTTATCAACCAGCTGAAGATTCTTTTGAAAGTTTTCTCCCTGGAAACGTGGTGAGTGCCTGCGGAAATCGTCTTCCTCCAAATCTTCAAAACGTTTTATCTGCCCGGTTAAAAAGCCACGTCCCAGCGGACTGTAAGCGACAAAAGCAATTCCTAATTCTTTACATGTTTCCAGGATGCCATCTTCCGGATCTCTTGTCCAGATAGAATATTCTGATTGAAGCGCAGTAACAGGATGAACACTATGCGCCTTGCGTAAGGTATCTGCATTCACTTCACTTAAACCAATGCCTTTTATTTTGCCTTGCTTCACTAATTCGGCCATAGCGCCTACCGTTTCTTCTATTGAAGTATCAGGATCTTTCCGGTGCAAATAATAAAGATCGATCACGTCTGTATTTAATCTTTTTAAACTGTTTTCGCAGGATTTAAAAACATATTCCGGTTTACCATTAATGCCACGCACCTGGGGATTAGAAGGGTCGCGGACAATTCCAAATTTTGTTGCGAGTGTAATATTTTTCCTGAAATCTTTAATCGCTTTTCCAACTAATATTTCATTGGTGAATGGCCCATACATATCAGCGGTATCAAAGAAAGTTATTCCAAGTTCATATGCACGATGAATAGTGTTGATCGATTCCTCGTCGTTGCGTCCGCCGTAAAAATCGCTCATGCCCATACAGCCCAGTCCTAGTTGTGATGCCTGCAAACCTGCAGCACCAAGTGGTTTAATTTTCATTGTCAGCATTTTGAATGATAAAGTTACCGGCAAAACAATTTTATGAAGTGTGTTGTGAACAAGTAATGCACAGTTTTGCTGCCGGATATGAAGGAACACATGGCATAGCGTTAACGGTATGCCATTTGATAACATTAAATTGATAATTCGCTAACAATAGCGACAGACATTTACGAAAACGTGTGTTATGCTAAATTCAAACAAAGCCTTACAGGTTACAGCAAGGTTGCTGAACAGTGGTGTCTTTAATCATTTGGAAGATCATGACCTTTCAATTTTAAAAACGCTGATGCTTAGGTTTCAACGCGGACAAATGCAGGTTGCAAAAAGAATAATCAGCTATTGGTATAAAGCCGATTATTATAATGCAGATCTTCCAGAGGTTTTATTACAGGACGTGAACAGCAATCTTCAATCGATCGGTTATCCATTGATTTAAAAATGCAGCAGGAAGGGTATCGATTAAAAAGAGGAGATAAAATCTCAGCGAAAACTATTTCAAATATTTATTAAAGAAATCGATCGTCCGCTGCCAGGCCAGCTTTGCTGCTGCCTCGTTGTATCTCGCTGCAGAAGTGTCATTATGAAAGGCATGGTTTACGCCTTCATACATGTACAATTCGTATTTTATATTGTTGGCTTTTAATGCCGCTTCATACGCAGGTATTCCTGCATCAATCCTGTCGTCCAGCCCTGCATAATGTAATTGAACTGCCGCTTTAATATTGGGGACTAAAGAAGCATCAGGTTGTCTTCCATAAAATGCAACTCCCGCTTTTAATGAAGGAACGCTTACAGCAAGATCATTCACCATTCCGCCTCCCCAGCAAAATCCTACAGCGCCGGATTTTCCATTATAATCTTTACGTGAGGCCAGATAATCAAATCCTTTTGCAAAGTTCTGAACCGTTTGTTTTGCATCCAGTTTGGTGAAGCCTTGTCTTGCTTCATCTTCATTTGCAGGAGTTCCGCCAAATGGAGATAAAGCATCAGGTGCAATAGCTAAGAAACCAGCCTTAGCTGCACGGCGGGCAACGTCTTCTATGTGTGCATTCAGTCCCCTGTTTTCATGTATCACCATCACAGCGCCATACTTCGCATTGGCAAGAGGCCTCGCTACATAAGCTTTCATATTCACGTCTCCAGAAGGATAAGTAATACGCTCTGTGAAAAGATCATCATCATTCACTTTTATGGTTGAAGCTTTTGCATAGTTTCCTTCCAGCAAAGGAAGAACAGCCATTGCTACAGCGGTACTACCGGTAATTTTTACGAGGCGGCTGAAAAATTCATGACGTGCAAGTGGCTTATGTGTATACTCGTCGTACAGGTTAATGATACGCTGGTCCATAAAATAATTTTGGGGTGATTTTAAAGCTAAGATTTTTTCTGGTTGTTTTATTGCTCATCCGCTGTTGGGCCATATAGCTGGGGAAGCGGAACGTTCAGCAATCTTAAATATACCGTTAGCTGTGCCCGGTGATGAATTAAATGATTCATAGCGAATGTTCTTACCACCGCAACTTTCGGCATGGTAAAATAAACCTGGTCGCCATTACGCATGGTCCAGTCAGCAAGAAATGCTTCATCAGCTGCAGTTAGAATAGTTGTTCTTGCATCTTCAACATTCTTATCGAAGAATTTCAAAAGTGCCTCATTGCTTTCTGCTGCAAAAGGTTTGTAATCAAATTTAGACCAGTCAAGTTCTTCGGTAGCGAGAGTCATCGTAATCCATGTGGGAATTTCCGCGATATGAGTTGATAATCTGCCCAGCGACATGGACTTTTCATGCGGTTTCCAGTCAGGATTTTGCGGAACTCTTTCTAAAATTTTTCGGGTGTTGGACATTTCATTTTCGAATTCGCCCTGAAGGGATCTTGAAATTCTCATAACAATGATTTTTTTAGTAATTAAAAATAGGAAATGACTGGTGCATCTTAATGGCCATTTGTATTTATTAATTTCATCAGCTACTTTGTAAAAAGTTTTATGACACCCGAAACCCAACCCGCTGTTTTTATCACAGCCCTTACTATTGTTTTATTAATAACAATACTGACGGGTTTGAAAAAGGCATTCTCAAAGTCCTACCCAAAAAATAAAGCCGGCAAAAACTTTATCACGACAGCACTTATCATTATTTTATGGGTCGCAACTCTTGCAGTTCTTTCAATCAATGATGTATTTAATAACTTTTCTCACTTTCCCCCAAGGCCGGTTCTTGCTATGATCATCCCGGTTATTATACTTGCTGTTTTAATTTTTTCTGGTAAGACTGATAAGATATTATCTCAAACGCCGATGCACTGGATTATCGGGTTGCAGAGTTTTCGGATATTGGTTGAAATCATGTTATGGATGGCCGATAAGAAAGGCCTTATGCCGGTTCAAATGACTTTTGAAGGATACAATTTTGATATCATCACCGCGTTGTTGGCTATCCCCTGTGCGATCTATCTAAAGAAAACCCCTGGCTCACGCCTAAGTATCTTTTTTAATGTAATTGGAATATTATTATTAATTAATGTATTGGCCATTGCGCTGTTATCGATGCCCACAGGCTTCCGGGTTTTCAAAGACAGGCCTTCTATGGAAATTGTAGGTCGCTTTCCTTTCATCTTTCTTCCGGGATTCCTTGTGGTAGTGGCTTTGGCACTGCACTTCCTTTCCCTGCGCAAGCTTTATTTATACACAAAAATGTGATTTTACCCAGAGAGCTTTGACTGCGTTCGTGAATCACCTAATTTGGACAGGGCGTCAAAAAATAAATCTAAAATATTTAGCATTATTCAGATAAATATTTTAGTTTTGTTCTCCCCATTCAAATTCTAAACTTATTTTTTATGTCAAATGCAGAAAAACTCAAGGCCCTTAAATTAACGATCGATAAGATTGACAAAGACTACGGGAAAGGCAGTGTGATGATGATGAATGAAAAAGGCGAGCAGCAGATTGAAGTCATCTCTACCGGTTCAATCGGGCTGGATACCGCCCTTGGTGTTGGTGGTCTTCCCCGCGGAAGAATAATTGAAATATACGGACCGGAATCTTCCGGTAAAACTACGATTGCAACGCATGTGATCGCTGAAGCGCAAAAGAAAGGCGGCATCTGCGCCATTATAGATGCGGAACATGCTTTCGATAGTTCCTATGCACAAAAGCTGGGAGTTGATGTAGATAATCTTTTAATATCGCAGCCTGATTATGGTGAACAGGCGCTGGAAATTGCTGACCGTTTAATTCTTTCCGGAGCTATAGATGTGGTGGTAATAGATTCTGTTGCGGCCCTGGTTCCTAAAAGCGAACTGGAAGGCGAAATGGGTGACAGTAAAATGGGTTTACATGCCAGGCTGATGAGCCAGGCGTTAAGAAAACTGACTGCTACCATTTCTAAAACCAATACCATTTGCATTTTCATTAACCAGCTTCGCGAAAAGATCGGTGTAGTGTTCGGTAATCCTGAAACAACAACAGGCGGGAATGCATTAAAATTTTATTGCTCCGTTCGACTGGATATTCGTCGTTCAGCGCAAATAAAAGATGGTGATAATGCCATCGGTAACAGGGTAAAAGTAAAAGTGGTTAAGAATAAAGTAGCGCCTCCGTTCCGTTCGGCTGAATTTGATATCATCTTCGGAGAGGGAGTTAGCAAAATAGGAGAGATAATAGATATGGGGGTTGAATTAGGAATCGTACAAAAAAGCGGAAGCTGGTTTAGCTACGATAGTAACAAACTTGGCCAGGGCCGCGATGCGGTAAAACAGTTATTGATGGATAATCCTGAAATGGCTGCCGAAATAGAGAAAAAAATAAGAGCCAAAATCGCGGAAGCTGCGGCAGGCTAAGGAATAACGAAGAGAGGAACATGTAGTGTTGAAGTAAGGATACTTTATTATTTAAAATTTTCCGCTCTTCTTCAAAAGGTTTTCGATGGGTTAGTTAGTAATAAAAAGTTCCGGTTTTTACCGGGACTTTTTTTGTTGTGATAATATCAGTTTGGGCCAGTAAATTTATCAGCGTTAAACCCACAATGCATTATGAGAAAAATACTCTTTCTGGTAATTCTTTTTGCCGCAAAAGATCTATTTGCACAGCAGCAGGATACCGTCTACAAAACTGATATTCCTTATGCCGCGAGGATCATGGATCTGCAATTTTCCCAGCCTGAAATTGATTCGATGTATTCAGGAGTGCTGGATAATTACAGGGAAATTCGGGACATGCATAAGCTTCACCTGGAAAATAGTGTTCCGATGAGTTTATGGCAAATGCCGGTAGCGCCTCCAAAAGTGCAAACACAAAAAGCAATCAACTGGAAATTACCCGTTGTTCAATTACCTGCAAACAGGAATGATCTTGCTTATTATTCAATTGCTCAGCTTGCCTCGTTGATAAAAAGTAAAAAGATCAGTTCTGTTGAATTGACCCAGTTTTTTATTAACCGGTTAAAGAAATTCAGTGATTCATTGCAATGTGTAATTTCTTTCACAGAAGATATTGCCATGCAGCAGGCTCGCCATGCAGATTCTTTATTAGCAAAAGGAAAATATCTTGGATTACTTCATGGTATTCCTTACGGGTTAAAAGATTTATTTGCAGTTAAAGGAACGAAGACCACGTGGGGAGCACAACCCTACCGGGAGCAGGTGATTGATGAAGATGCATTTGTTTATACTCAGCTTAAAAATGCAGGCGCCGTATTGATTGCGAAATTTACATTAGGAGCTCTGGCAATGGGTGATTACTGGTACGGGGGCAGAACAAAAAATCCCTGGAACCTGCAGGCGGGTTCATCAGGTTCATCAGCAGGATCGGCTTCTGCTACCTCTGCCGGCCTGGTGCCGTTTGCTATTGGTACAGAAACCTGGGGCTCCATTATTTCACCAGCTACAACCTGCGGCGTTACAGGATTGCGCCCCACCTTTGGAAGCATTAGCAGATCGAATGCGATGACACTAAGCTGGAGTCTTGATAAAGTTGGCCCGCTTACAAGGAGTGCCGAGGATGCGGCCATCGTTTTTAATTATATACATGGAACTGACGGCAAAGATCTTTCGGCTGTTAACATGCCATTCAATTATGATCGGGCTACTCCTGTAAAAAAATTACGCATCGCTTATGCGCAGAATTATTTTAACCGGCTGGATACATCAAGGCCCGAATGGAAGGTGCTGGATGCATTTAAACAAATGGGCGTTGACTTAATTCCGGTAAACTTTCCTGACAGCGGTATCTATAAGGCAAACATTATGGACATCATTATTGGTGGTGAAGGCGCCGCAGCATTCGATGAATTTACACGCTCCAACCTTGATGATCAGATGACACGACAAACTAAGAACGACTGGCCCAATAACTTCAGGACATCCAGGTTTATTTCAGCAGCAGATTATATAAATGCAAACCGTCACCGTTATTTATTAATGAAAGATGTAGATGCGGTCGTTAGCCAGTACGATGCGATTATTTGCCCCACATGGAGCGGTAGCCAGTCTGCTATAACAAATTTGACGGGTCACCCTGCAATCTGTGTTCCCATTGGATTAGGAAGACGCGGTAACCAGCCGCAAAGCATTACATTCATCGGGCATCTTTATGGTGAAGCTGAATTAATTGCTGCAGCAAAAGCTTACCAGGATGTAACGGGGTGGGATGAGATGCATCCACCCATGTTCAAATAAAAACCAAAATTTTTTATACATTCCCGCTTCAACCAGGAAAGGCAGCAACCGCTGCCTTTTTTTATAGTTACAATTTGTTCGGGAAAATTTAATTGAAAAGTCAATTCAGTTTTAACATACTGGAACAGACTTTGATTTAATAATGCCAGCGACGATTGATAACAAATGAATTGACAATTATCAACCGCCAACCAGATTCGCTGCAAAAGAAGAATTGACGAAGAAGACCCGATCAGTAACAGATAAAATTTCGCAGCGATGAAAACATTAGTACTTCTTATGCTGTCTGCAATTGGTTTTGCAGGCTGCTTCTCAGGAAAACAAGTTCAGGCCGATATGGTGAGTGCTCAACTGGTTCGTATTGATACGATTTACAGGTACCCTGACAAAAGAGAAAAATTACTTACCTGGAGGTCCGCATATAATGTAGAATATACCAGCTATGTGCCGATGTCTTCTATATTTTTTATCGGCACAAGAATGCCGATGCTGGTAACGAAATAATTTTTTAATAATTAACTATGCAAGAGAAAAATCGCAGAAGTATATTTACGAATTTGCCTTTTAGTACTTTGTTTGTTTACGGGCTCACCGCTGCGATCCTGTATTGTATCCCATTATTCATATTTATTAAAACGGCAACCTTTTCTTCTCTTTGGTTGTTATACCTGGGAAACGCTTTATTTCTTGGATGTATGTTTTTATTCATACCGGCATTCTTTAGAAAAATGCGAAGTGATAACGCCAGTACACCATCAACGTTAATTGCCGGACATGGAGCAACTATTATTGGTGTAATATTATCATGTCTCTTTGCATTTATTATGCTGATGATAATGGTACCCGATATGTTTAGTGGAAATCATTCGGAAGATGCTATGGCGAATACACCCGCAAACATGGTGCATGGGCCAACGAACGGATTGATCTTTACAATTTTTATCAGTGCTATTATAGGAAATTTTGCAGCAGGTTCTTTTGTAACGCTTATCACTGCATACACTGCCAAAAGAGATCAGACAGGAGATAGCGCAGAAAGGTTATAGTTACGGTTTAAAGCCAGCCTCTTTAAATTCTTTTTTAAAGCTGAGCCATTCAGGTATGGAGTAGCCGCGTACATATGGATTGTCCATATTGTTATGAATGTATTCCTGGTGATAATCTTCAGCCGCATAAAATTTTGTAAACGGAACTACCTGCGTAACGATTTTATTTTTGTATTTGTGTGATGAGTTAATGCGTGTTATTTCATCTTCAATAATTTTCTTTTCTGTTCCATTCCGGTAAAATGCAATTGATCTGTATTCAGTTCCCTCATCTGGCCCTTGTCTGTTAATGGTTGTGGGATCCTGGCTCGCAAAAAAAGCAGCGACTAACTTTTGATAAGAAATTTTTGAAGGATCATAATATACCTGCACTGATTCTGCATGACCTGTTTCTCCAGAAGCGACTTTTTCATAAGTTGGATGAGCATCTGTTCCCCCCGCATAACCGGATACAGCATCTCTTACACCAGCTAAACTTTGAAACACCAGTTCAGCATGCCAGAAGCAACCTTCAGCGAAAGTAGCGACGGCTTCATTGGGTAATATTTTTTTACTTCCCAAAGGGATATCCGGATTTTTTGATTGAGTCTGCGCACAGCTAACCAACGCAAATAATAAAATGGTTGTGAAAATAGTTTTCATAGTCTTATTATTATTTAGCACTTACCGGTGGTTTGCCACCTGCAGGAACAAATATTAAAGCTGCGGAATTCATGCAATATCTTTTGCCTGTTGGTGCAGGTCCATCATCAAAAACATGACCCAGGTGAGATCCTGTTTTTGCATCTACTACAGCAAGTCTTAGCATGCCACCGCTATAATCTTTTATTAGTTTTACTGATCCCGGAATAGGAGCGAAAAAACTTGGCCATCCCGTACCCGAATTAAATTTTGTTTCCGAACTGAATACAGGTTCCAGTGAAGCTGCAGAATAGTAAGTTCCTTTTTCATAAAAATGATCATACTTACCTGTACCAGCCCGTTCAGTTCCTTCTTCCCTTAAAATATAATATTGATCTTCTGTTAATCTTGCTCTCCATTGTGCATCGCTATAACGAACAGGATATACTTCGTTTTTCTTTGCGTAATCCGGCTCTGGATATTTTTTAGACTGTGCATTCACAGAAGTGAAAGCGGTAAACATTATGATCGAATAAATGAATAGCTTTTTCATACCTGTAAGTTATTTAGTATAAAGAATAAACGACGTTAATTGTGGCTTGGATTGCTGCTAAACTTAAAAAATTGTGAAGATGTTTAAAAACACGATGCAAAGTAAATAAGGACACAAAAAAACCGCCACAAGGGCGGTCTTTATTTATTCAAAACTAAAAATTTAATATCCTTCATTTTGTACCAGGTTAGCATTTGCTATCGTCTCTCTTTCAGGAATCGGGAAAATCAATTTTGGCGAGTTCCATGGAAGTAAGCCAACATTTCCCTGGAGGCGTTTGATATCATGGAGTGTCTGACCCTCAAAAGCTAATTCAAGCTTTCTCTCCATAAGGATCTTATTCAAATCGAGGCCGGCTGAAGTTAAAGCAGGCAGGCCCGACCGTGTCCTGATTTTATTAATATCATTCAGCGGCGTATCACCCACTGTTGTAACTAGTCTGAAATTTGATTCAGCACGTATCAGATACATTTCAGCAAGACGAATAACACGCACATTCGCATAACGGCTGTTATGTTTCAGCGTATATACGGAGCCACCAGATGTAGTGAAGAATGCTTTTCGTGCATCACCGGTTTCATATAATGCAAGGTGGGCAGGCTTAATATCAATATCGCCCCTGCTGCTTGGAGAATAAAAAGTATAATAATCATTACTTAACTGGGTAGTAGTAACCTGAATGGCGAATACATCCTCAGAAGTGTTGGGCACCTGCGCCGATGCTGAGGCAGGAAATGCGCCTGCAAATGTAGATGTGAGTGTGTATTTACCGGAAGTGATTACCCGGTTGGCGGCCTGTACCGCATTTGTATAATCTCCTTTTTGCAGGTATACTCTAGCCAGCATAGCCGCCGCTGCATATTTGGTTGCATAAAAACCATTTGTCGCAGGTAATTTTGCTTCAGCGTCAGTAAGATCTTTAATTACCTGGTCGTATACTTCTGATACTTTATTCCTGGTTACTTTATTTGCATCAGTAATTCCAGTTGTAGGAGTCAGCACCAAAGGAACACCGGGATTGTTAGCAGGGTTTCCATCATTCCAGGCTTTTGCATACATTCTCACCAGGTCAAAATATACACTGCCCCTGATAAATTTTGCTTCACCTTCAACCCTGTCTTTCGCTGTGGCATCAACCACACTTAATGCACTTAAAACATTGTTCACATCATTGATAGCCTTGTATCCCTGCAACCATTGGCTGGCAACAAAAGAGCTATTCTTCGGAATGGCCTTGTTGTACATCTGCGTCATTTGCTGGTAAGTACCATTCCATCTAAGTTCACCGGCGTCTCCTAATAAATCAGCAAATAGCCCGATGTCTCCTCCGTAAAACCATGCGTTGCCTACGTCAAAATAAGCCCCGTTTAAAGCAGTTAAAACTCCTGAACTGGTATTGAGTGCATTTTGCTGATCAATACTTGAAGTAGGATTAATGTCCAGTTTTTTTTGACAGGCAGTTCCTATGATTAGCAGGAAGGCCGTCGATATATAGATAAATTTCTTTTTCATGCTGATATTTTTAACGGGTTATAGACTTATGTTCACTCCTATTACAATTGTTTTTGCCTGGGGCACACTATAGAAGTCACGTCCCTGCACTATGTTGGTTGCACTATAATCTGCATTTACTTCTGGATCCCATAATGGATATTTTGTGAACGTAAACAGGTTCTGGCCTCTCAGGTAAAATTTAGCGGAAGATATTTTTAGCCTGGAAGTAAGCGATGCAGGTAAAGTATAAGAAAGCGTAACTGCTTTAACTCTTAAATAAGAAGCATCATAAATATACCTGGAGGAATTATTTACTCCGTTGGCATAAAATAATCTCGCTTCCGGCACCATGGTAATATCACCAGGATTTTTCCATGCAGCTAACTGGTCTCTTGTCTGGTTATCAAATCCATTACTTCCGCTTGCACTCATATATTGTCCGCCGCCCGCAAAAACTTCATTGCCGTAGACACCCTGCAGCAATACATCCAGCTCAAGGCCCATGTAAGAAAAATTATTTCTGAAACCATAAATGAAATCAGGATTAGGATCACCGATCACCACGTTTTCAGCCAGGTTATAATCATTGGTTGTAGTACGGTCACGCTTTCCGTTTACGAGTGTGTTTTTGTAATACAACGCATCTCCGTTTGCAGGATCAGCGCCAGCGAATTCTTTTGAATAAAATACGCCTAATGCTTCTCCTTCTTTTGCAACATTCAATGTGCCTATTTGCTGACCACCCAGATTGGTGATCTTATTTTTATTGGCAGCGAAGTTCATGCTGGAGGACCACTTGAATTTTTTGCCCACGATATTATTTGTGTTCAGCGTGAATTCAATCCCTTTATTTTCAAGATTACCCACATTGCGAAGCTGCGTACTGAAACCACTTGTTCCCGGTACTTCAACATTCAATAATAGATCCTTTGTTTTCCTTGTATAATAATCCACCTCAAGCGATATGCGGTTTTTAACAACACCAATTTCAACGCCTGCATCTGTACTGGCAGTTGTTTCCCATTTTAAATCAGGGTTTGGAATTTGACTTGGTCTTGTACCGGGGTTACCACCATAAGATGCATCACCGGAAAATAATCCGCGGGATGCAAAGTTCCCGATCTCAGCATTTCCTGTTAATCCCCAGCTTGCTTTAAGTTTTAAGAAGCTAAGCCAGTTAACATGGGATAAAAAGTTTTCTTCTGTAACGATCCAGCCAACAGAAGCAGCAGGGAAAAAGCCCCACCTGTTGTTCTGTCCAAAACGGGAAGAGGCATCGTAACGGCCACTCAATGCAAGAAGATATTTCTCACTATACTTATAGTTGGCCCTGGCAAAATATCCTAAGAAACTATATTGTGTTTCTGATGAAGAATAAGCTGTGTTCGTAGCGGCACTTTGTAGTTTTTTGAAATCATCACTTGGAAAATCCCGGCCGGAAACGCTGTTTGACTGAAGTTTATAATTCTGGTAACTCATACCCGCTGTTGCTTCCAGGCTATGAACTTCTCTGAAGTGAGTATTATAACGGAAGTAGTTATTGGTATTGATGTTTAATATCTGGTCACCCGCATTAAAGCCGGTACCAAAAGTAGCCCCGCTGTTTCTTCTTGTTAGCCTGCCGTTATAAGACTCTTCATTTTGATTCAACTGATCCATTCCTAACTCCGTTCTAAAACTGAGGCCCCTTGTTATGGAAACATTACCGAATACATTTCCGAGAGTCCGGTTTACCGTAGTGTTATATAAACCCGCCTCGTAAGAAAGCATCGGGTTATAATAAACTGGGTAGTTGGTATTCGGAAGTCCTGTCGCAAGATCCAAAGCACCACTGGTAAATCCTGTACGTGGATCTATAGCTGGTGTAATGGGAGACAGCGCTACTATTTGTAATGGGGTAGAGAACTGGTTGTCGTTTGATATCCTTTTATTAAGGCTGCGGGCAAAGCTCATATTAATACCCACGCTCAACCAGTCATTCACTTTGTTTTCCACGTTAACCCTTCCGGTATAACGCTTTAATGAATTCCTGAGAATGATACCCGCTTGATCCAGGTACTGACCCCCTATGTAAAAAGTAGTTTTATCATTACCACCGGAAAGATTCAGATCGTACTGGGACATCGGTGCATCCTGGAAGGCCATGCTTTGCCAGTCTGTACTCACTTTGTATGTTTGATAATCCGTATTGCCTGCAGAATAGCGCAGCAGCCTGCTTTCCAGGAAACTATTTTCTGCATCGATCGCTGCTTGCAAAGTAGCGTATCCACCTGCTTTAAAGTCTTGTTTTCCCGCACCAACCGCCGCCTGCCTCATGTACGTTACATACTCCTGGGCATTCATAAATTCGGGCATGCGAGTAGGCTTTTGGTTACCGGTATAATAGCCAAAGTCAATTTTGGTTTTACCAGCTTTTCCTTTTTTTGTAGTGATGAGAACCACACCGTTTGAACCACGTGAACCGTAGATGGCAGCGGCGGATGCATCTTTTAATATTTCGATAGACTCAATGTCATTCGGGTTGATATCGGCAAGCGGGCTTGTTGGCGCACCGTTGCTTGATAAATTCGTTGTTACAACAGGTATTCCATCAACCACATAAAACGGTTCGTTACCTGCAGAAACAGACGCAGACCCGCGGATCCTCACCTTAATTCCCTGTCCCAGTTTACCGCCTTGCTGTTCAACAAGAACACCAGCGGCTCTTCCTTGTATTGCATTTTCAAAACTGGTTACAGGAGTATTGGCCAATTCTTTTGCGCTGACCCTTGCAACCGAACCGGTAATGTCTTTTCTGAGCCTTGTGCCATAACCAACAACTACTATTTCAGATAGAGCATTTTCGCCGGGAGTAAGGCTGATACCAAGAGCATTACCCGGCGCACTTTCAACCGGCAGGTATCCAACATAGCTGAAAATTAATGTGCTTTTGCCGGGAGCGTTAATACTAAAAGACCCATCGGCATTAGTAAGTGTGTTAATGTTCCTGTTTTTTACAGTTACCGTAACACCTGGTAATGGTGTGCCGGTTTTGGCATCTACTACCCGGCCTGTAGATTGATTTTGTGCCCAGAGAAATTGTGATGTGCATAGCAATGCCACCATCAGCAGTTTTAGTTTTGTCATGTGCAATTTTTAGTAAGAACAAATTATGTAAAAAAAAGAAAGAGACAATACCATTTTTTCACTTTACCGGATAAAAAAAGCTCCTTAATGGAGCTTCACCGGCTTTTTCAACTAGAAATCAATTATTTTCTACATAGTTTTTAAAATTATCAAGTATGGCCTGCCATCCTCCTCTTTGCATTTCGAGGGAGTTGGTATTTTCTGCTTCAAAACTTTCAACCACTTTGGTTTCATTTCCGTTTGATGTAAAATTGACTATCACTTTTCTGCCATCGCCGATTGTATACCCGATCAGCTCATTAGTTTTTACTTCATCATACACACCAGCAAAATCAAAACCCATACTGCCATCTTTTGCTTCCATTCTTGCAGAGAATTTACCACCAACACGCAAATCGTTCTCTGCACGGGGTGTGTGCCAGTCGGGTGAGGCGTTGTTCCATTTGGTGATATGCTCGGGGGTGCTCCATATTTTCCAGACCTTTTCTACCGGGGCTTTTACAAGGCTTTCGATTGTGATGACGGTTTTATTTGCTGTTTCCATTTTTTAATTTTTAAAAATGAATAATAAGTTGTTGCTAACACAAACTTAGTAAGCGAAATAAAACTTACAATGTGTGAAACCGACTAATTAAGAGGGGGTTTCCGACAATTTTATTAGGAATAATTTTGATTCGGCATATTCTCTATAAACCATGCTCATTTGTTTTTCAAACCATCACTCTGCCGCCTCTTCTCCCTTCTCTCCTAATTTCACTATATCTCCTTCTTTAAATAAGATCTCTTTCAGCGTTTCTCTCCACTTAGGCATTTTTCGTAATAAAAATTCAAGGTCCATTCCAAAATGTTTAAACTCTTCCTGCTGTGCATTTTGCATGATCGCTTTTGCGGCCTTATCTTTTTCTAGAGAAATTCTTTGTTCATACCAGTTAATTGCTTCCGCTTCTTCTTTTAATGAAGTCAGCAGCCGCACCAATGTTCTTGTTTCATGAGAAAGTTCTTCTGCGGGTTCGTGATATTGTTCTGATGCCATATTAATTTTTATTACAGTGTACAAATAGTGGTCCGAAGAGTTGGAAGACATTTGTATATCAATCTATAAGGGCCGCTCCAATGCAAAACACTTCTATTAAATTCATGCCCTTTATATCATCTCCCCCTTAAAAGATACGTTGGCGAATTTTTAAGGATTTTTGCACTTTAATTCTTGCATAATGTAAACAAAATGTAAAAAGCAGTTTAACCAAAATGTATTGGCATTAATAATCAGTAACTTCTTTATTGCTGTTTTTCTTCCTGCTTAAAACAACATTAAAACAACGGGCGACTGGCATGATTTTTACTCTTAGCGAGGCAAATTCAATTTAGTATGAAACAGATAATCAGGAAAACCGCAGGGTTAGCTATCGCTGTCGTATTTGCTAATGCAGCTTTCAGCCAGTTAGGAATAACAAATAGCGTAAACGCTGCCACTAAGACAACTGTAAATGCAGCAGCTGCCGCTAAAGCCGCCGCCGCAGCACAAAATGCAGCATCAAAAGCCGTTAATGCTACAACAAATGTGACCAGTTCTGTTGCAGGTAAAGCTGCTAATGCATCTCAGCGTGCAGCCGCATCTACGAGCAATGCAGCTAAAGTAAACACCGCTGTTCAGGCGAATTCTGTTACTAACGCAGCCACAAATGCCAATGGTAACAGTACATCAACCAATGCTTCAAATAGTACAGATGCTTCTCTGAATACAGGTGTTGAGGTGAATGCAAAACCAGTAGCCGGCGCTGTAAAACAAACAGCACAGGACGTTAGATCAACTACTACTGAAGTTAGTGCGTCAGTTAAACAAACAGGAAGCGATGTAAGAGAGAATGCAAGAGCAAATGGTAGCATCCATGCCAATGCTAATGCAAATCAGAATGCACAGGCGAATGCAAATGGCAACAGTGTTTTAAATAGCAATACCGAAGAATCTGCGAATGTTTCTGTAAAAGGAAGTGCAGATGGAAGAGCAGCGGCGAAAGCAGCTAAAAAAGACGCAGAGCAGGTAAAAGCAAAAGCGGATAACACTGTAAACAAAGCAGAAACTAAAGCTTCAAAAGTTAAGCCCTCAGTTAATGTAAAAAGCGAAACCAGCAGCAGCACACATGTACAAGCTGGTAAGCAATAAATAAGTTTTTCTTTTCAGCCCTAACCCCCCTTTCTTAAATATTTCAAAATGAAAAGGAATTACTATTTCTTAACGGCCGTATTGTTTATGTCGTTAAATACACTTCATGCGCAGGATACTGCCGATAAAAAGAATGTATTTACTGCGGGTATTAATTATCAATCCAGGCTTCATTATTTTGGACGGACAGATAGCCTTAAAAGTTCGGGTATATTTCCAAGCATAGGATTTCAGTTGAAGTCTGGTCTTTATGCACAGGGCACTGCCGTATTATATCAGAATGTTTTGCAGCCGTTAACATATACGGGTTCTGCTATTGAAGCGGGTTATCGTTTTCCGCAAAGCGAACATTTTTCAGGAAATATATTTGCCACTAAGTTTTTATATAAGGATAACAGCACGTTGGTTCAGTCTGCCTTAAAAGAGCAGGCCGGTGTTAACCTTAATTTTTTAAATAAGGTGCTTAATATCAATACAGGTGCCGATGTAAAATTCAGCGACAAAACCGATTTTGGTGCAACGGCAGGTGTTGATCATTTATTTATCATGCCCTTTCCCGAAACAAAATCTGCGCTGGCAATAGATCCGACTTTTAATGTTTATGGGGGAACCCAGAATTTCCAGAATACTTATAACAGGAAACGCACTGTTAATGGTATTCCTCTTGGAACAGAAACCGTTACCGAAACAGCAACGAAATTTAATATACTGGCCTATGAAGCGTCTGTCCCTGTGGTATTTGTAAAAGGTAAGTTCAATATAAGCGTTACTCCTTCTTATGTAGTTCCTCAAAATTTGATCGTGGTCAGCGGCCGCCCGGACCTGTCTGAGCGGGGAGAGAAAATGTTTTATGTGAACATGGGAATCGGCGTAAGGCTCTAACCTTTCGATTTCCGAAATTTAAGACCACCTAAACAAGTGCCGGACTGCTGAAAGTCCGGCATTTAGTATTTTTGCATCTGGTAAATCCATCGTTATGATTAAAACAGGCAACCCCGTTATCAGCATATATACAGAGATGACGCCCAACCCGGAGACCATGAAGTTTGTGGCCAACAAATTATTATATCCCGGCAAGAGCATCGATTTCCAGGACGAGTCAACCGCCGATCCTTCGCCGCTGGCAAAGGAATTATTCAGTTTTCCTTTTATTAAAAGTGTTTTCATTGCCAGCAATTTTGTTACGTTAACAAAAACGGTTGATACGGAAGACTGGCAGGATGTAATTCCTACCATCAAACAATTCTTAAAAGATTACCTGGAAAATGGTGGTGTAGTTGTGAATGAAGATGAAGTGGCGGCTATGAAGCAGGAGTCTTCTAATACAGTAAATGCTGATGATAACGACATTGTAAAAAGAATTAAAGAATTGCTTGATAATTATGTGAAGCCAGCCGTAGAAATGGATGGTGGTGCCATACAATTCAAAAGTTATAATGAAGGAACGGTTAACCTGATGTTACAGGGAAGCTGCAGCGGATGTCCTTCATCAATGATCACTTTAAAAGCAGGGATAGAAGGAATGATGAAAAGAATGATCCCTGAAGTAAAAGAAGTGGTTGCAGAAGCAGAGTAGTTGTTAGTGAGTGATTATATATAAAGTGCCTGGTCGTACCGGGCACTTTTTTATTTCTCGGCGGGGTATGCGGAAAAAGCAGAAGGCGCGGAATTTTTTTTGTGACCAGCAGTAGTTTTTCAATGAAGCTTTGTTGTGTCACACCCTTGATCCTTTTGTTCTCTATTGATCTTTTTTGCCACTAAGCCGCGAAGGCCCTAAGGTTTACCAGGTTTTTTCTTTGATCCTTGTGTCTTTGTGACCAGCTTTTTTCCGCGTATTCTGCGTTTTCAGCGAGAGACTAATTAATATTGCTTCCTAAGCTAACTCATGACCTCCACCGAAATCTGGCAACATTTTATTACAGGACTTAAGCAAACCTCGTTGCTTGAATATATTGGTGTTTTCGCCGGCATCATTTGCGTTTGGTTCTCTAAAAAAGAAAATATTCTTGTATATCCGATCGGCCTCATCAACACGGTTGCCTATATATACATCAGCGCAAAAGGACATTTATTAGGGGAGGCCAGCGTTAATATTTACTACACCATTATGAGTATTTACGGGTGGATATTATGGACGAGAAAAGACAGGCAGCACCATCCTGTTGTAGTTATAACAAAAGCAACCGGCAAGGAGTGGCTGATCCAAATTTGTTTTTTTCTTGCTTTCTATCTTGCAATTTTCTTTTCGCTCACTTACCTCAAAAAAGTATTTGCTCCTGAAGCAATTCCCTGGGCCGATGCATTCGCCAGTGCAAGCGCATATACAGGTATGTGGCTGATGGCGAGAAAAAAATTGGAAAGCTGGTATTGGTGGATAGCAACAAACATGGCATCAATACCTTTGTATTTTGTAAAAGGATACGTTTTTACAAGCGTGCAATATCTGGTCTTATTTGGTCTTGCAATTGCAGGATTAATAGCATGGTCAAAAAAATTAAAAAAGCGGGAAGCAGGTTATGCCTGAAAAAATAAAACGGGTGGTTATCATTGGTCCGGAAAGTACAGGGAAAAGTACCTTATGTAAGGAACTGGCACTGCATTATGGAACTGCCTGGTGCCCTGAATATGCAAGAGCTTACCTGGAAGAAAACGGGATGAATTATACTTATGCTGATCTGTTGAAAATTGCAGAAGGGCAACTTATTCTTGAAGAGAGCATTGCAGAAGGTGTGACAAGCGATCTTTATTTCATTGATACAAACATGTATGTGATGAAGGTTTGGTGCGAATACGTTTTTAATAATTGTCATCCTTTTATCCTGGAACAAATCGCAGAACGTAAATACGATCTCTATCTTCTGTGTAACATTGATCTTCCCTGGTCATATGATAAGCTGAGAGAATATCCTGAGGAAGGTCCACGCCAGGAACTATATGCGATCTATAAAGAGTTATTGCAGAATCAGCAAGTGGCATGGAACGAAATTTCAGGAACGGGTGAGGAAAGATTGATGACTGCAATAAAAATTGTTGACCGGTTTAATAATCAGTCTTAATGGTTTTATCGAAAGGAACCTTCAGCTGTTCCTTTATACTGTGAACATTTCTTCCTTCCATTACATCAAGGCCGTATCGTAAACTTTTTATTTCCCTTGTTCTAAAAGTGGCAAATAGCCTGTCCCAGAAAGAAAAAATATTTCCATAATTACTGTCTGTCTCAGGGCGTATAAAGTGATGATGTACCTTATGCATGTCCGGCGAAACGATCACATAGCTAATTGTTTTATCGAACCATTGTGGTAGACGGATATTTGCATGATTGAATTGCGATAATACCACGCTCAGGCTCTGGTATAACATTACCAGCCATATGGGTGCTCCTGATATTATCACTGCGAGTAAAGTAAAGGCTGCTCGGAATACACTTTCGCCCGGGTGATGCCTGTTGGCGGTTGTAGCATCCACATAGGTATCTGCGTGATGCACCATGTGAAACTTCCACATCCATTTTATTTTATGTTGTATCCAGTGAATGGTATAAGCGCCTACCAGGTCCAAAAGCATCAACCCAAGAATAAGAAACAGCCAAAGCGGAAGTTGTAAAAGATATAGAACTCCAAAATGATGCACAGTCGCATAATCACTTGCTTTTACAATCAAAACAGCAAAAGCAAAATTTACGACAAGCGTTGTTATGGTGAAAAAGATATTTAACCCGGCGTGTTTCCACTTGTTGTATTGAAATGAAAATAGCGGCGCCGCATATTCTATCAGCCAGAAAAATGTAATACCACCAGCTAATATTAAAGCACGGTGCGAAGAAGGAATGTGATTAAAATATTCTATGATTTTTTGCATAGCTGCTTATAATAAACGAATCTACATTTTTTTATATATCAATACCCGCCGGCAGCAAGCCTTTCGGGCCTGATACTAATCCCGAAATTTTACTTTGCATTCGTTACACTGATAATGCAACTGCCCCTTCGAAGAAAGTGAACTTGAGGTCAGCGCTTCAAGTAAAAGTGAAAACCATGTTTTGGAAGGAAGATCAACAGATAAACTTGTATTGACAGATCCGCAATCGGGGCATTGAGGATGAACATCTTTATTTTCCCCGCTGCTTAATAAGTTTGAAGCCTGCTCATAATCTTCTGAACGCACACGAAGTTTAATCCCGCCAATTGCATTAGTCAAGACAGGATTAATTGTTACGGAATGTACATCCTGTAAAAAACAATCGATGCCTGCAGATTCAAGCACACCCTGTGCAAGTGCAGCATCAAAATAATTATCGTAACTGCGGATTGAGACTAATGGCATAAAAAAACTCAGGCCTTTTTTGAGCCGGAGTAAATTTATAGTTTTCTGTTCTAATTAGTTGTTAAGCATTAAAGGCATAACCAGCATTAGTAATTCTTCATTTTCATCCTGTTCTGTCGGCTTGATAAGTCCTGCACGTGTAGGCGTTGAAAGTTCAACATTTACATCGCCGCTATCAGCCGCGTTTAACATTTCGATCAGGAATTTTGCATTGAAAGCAATTTGGAGATCATCGCCATCGTACTGGCAGGTCATTCTTTCATTTCCTTCAAAACTAAAATCCACATCCTGTGCGGCAAGTTGTAATTCGCTGCCACTGATGCTTAAGGCAACCTGGTTGGTACTTTTATTACTGAAAACACTTACACGCCTTAATGCACTTTGGAAATCATTCTTATTTACATGCAGCCTGTAAGGATTGTCTGCCGGGATAACGACTTTATAATCCGGGAATCTTGCATCTATTAAACGACAAATTAATTGTGTGGTGTCATGCTTAACGAAAAGATGGTTGCTGTTATAACTGATAGTGAGTATATCATCATTATCAGGCAGCGCATTTTTCAGCAGATTCAGAGGTTTTTTAGGAACGATGAAAGATTCCTGTTTAGGGCACTTCACATCTGTTCTTTTATATCTTACCAAGCGATGAGCATCGGTAGCAACAAACTGGATAGAATCTTTATTCAATTCAAAATAAACCCCTGTCATTGCGGGCCTGAGATCATCGTTACTAACGGCGAATAAAGTTTTGTTGATGGCAGTTACAAGAGCGCCGCTGTTAATGGTAAAACTGTTAGTATCGTCAGCCGTAGGTTCTTTGGGAAAGTTATCCGGATTTTCGCCCATCACTTTATACTTACCGTTGTCGCTGGTGATTTCAACACCAAAACTTTTATCAATATTAAAAGTCAGGGGCTGGTCAGCAATATTTTTCAACGAGTCCATCAGGATCTTACCCGGAATACACACTTTTCCGTTCGTCTTGCTTTCAACATCCATTTGCACACGCATCACTGTTTCAAGGTCGGTCGCTACAATGTTGAGTTTTTTATCTTCTATCTCGAATAAGAAATCTTCCAGGATAGGCAGAACCGTATTTGCATTAATTACGCCGCTGATCTGCTGCAGGTGCTTTAATAAGGCGGAAGATGAAATGATGAATTTCATTCGTATTTGTTTTTTTTAAGTGGTCTTATGGACGTTTGCAGCGTCTCTGTAATCGACGTTCACCCTGCATAATTCCCTTGTTTTGAATTTATTGTTTTTCAGGCTCAAATGTAACAAACCGTTGCTGAAAATAAAGAAAGCCTTTTCAATCGATAAAAAATGTGCATAAAATGGAAAAAAAGGCCAATCAGCCTAATTACCAGGGGAATTGGGATCAGGCAAACTTCTAAAATAAGGGATGAACTTAATCGGGCCGGTACCCATTTTTTATTTTTCTTCAGGACATACTGATATTTTTGCGTTTGAAGCTGATTTTAAAAACCCTAATTATTACAACGCAGGATCGGATATGAAATTTAGTAAAGAAATGGCGCTTCAAAAGGTAAAACATTATTGCGCCTACCAGGAAAGGAGTCACCAGGAAGTAAGGGTTAAATTATATAGCCTTGGACTTTATAAAAATGATGTTGAAGAGTTGCTGAGTAATTTAATTTCAGACAATTATTTAGATGAAGAACGTTTTGCCATGCAATACGTGTCCGGGAAGTTTAGAATAAAGAAGTGGGGGAAGGTTAAAATAAAACAGGCCTTAAAGCTAAAGCAGGTAAGTGATTATAATATCAGGAAAGCACTGGATTCTATAGACGAGGATGATTACAAAACGGTGGCTTTAAAGCTGGCAAAATTAAAATGGAAGGCAATAAAAGAAGATCAGCATTATGTGAGGAAATTCAAAACGATGCAGCATCTTCTTCAAAAAGGATTTGAAAGACCTTTGATTAATTCCATTCTTGCAGAACTTAATGAGAGCAAATAATATGAAGTATAACCTGGTAATAATAATGCTGTTTGCATTTTCCTCTGGAGGAAATGCACAAAAAATCAAAAAAGAATTTTTCACAAGAGAGATACAGGGTATCACAGATAACGATAATTATCTCTTGCAGAGAAAAGATGGTTATTATACTAATGGCGTTTTCTTTTCCTATACATGGTTGCCAAAAAAATTAACGGTCAAGAGAAAACTAACCAGCCTGGAAATAGGGCAAATGATCTATACAGACAGGACAAGAAAGATCATTAACCGTTCTGAAATTGACAGACCATTTACCAGTTATTTGTACGGCCGTTATAAAGAAACCTCTTTTAGCAAAAAGGATAATGTATTGCAATGGTCGGTTTCTGCAGGAACGATGGGTAAAAGCGCCGGGGGAGAATGGCTGCAGATGAATTATCATACAATTATTAATATTTATGCTTTTTATGGATGGGAATACCAGTTAAAAGATGCTGTTGGTATTGATGGGAATATCACTTACTCACCCGTTATTATTCCGGAAAAAGAGAAAGCTTTTGTTACACTCAAACCGGTTTTATCTGCTAACCTTGGCACAACATTTACCAATGCTAATCTTGGACTAATGTTGCAGGCAGGTTTTTTTGAACGAAATCATCAGTCCGCATTGTGGAATGCCAGACTAAGCCACACAGAAATTAAAACAAGAAAACATTTTGAGCTCTTTGGTTATTATCATCCGCAGTTGATTTATCACGCTTATAATGCCACCGTACAAGGCGGACTTTTCTTAAAGGACAAGGGTCCGCTTACTTCTGATATTTATCATTTGATGTACCAGCATAAACTTGCACTTGTTTATGCAGAAAGAAGATTCACGGTTGGGCTCGCTGCTGTTTATCAAACCAAAGAAGCAAAAATTCAAAAAGCCAACCAGCGATATGGTAGCCTGAGTTTGGCATATAGATTTTAAGGATGAGTGATGAGAAATGAGTAATGAGGAGTGAGTGATGAGTAAGCCGACAAAAATTCCCCCCTTTTTCTAACCTTCATAACTCAACAGCGTACACATTATTGACTATTGACTATTGACTATTGACTATTGACTATTGACTATT
>JAQBNK010000062.1 GCA_028288595.1 Chitinophagaceae bacterium | reverse complement strand
TTTCTATACTTCTTGAACTCATATACATTACCATAACGAGCCTTAATAAGTGCTGTAAATAATTCTACCGCCATAGAAATTAATTACCAATTTTTGCGCCTCTTATTGGAAAAGTGTACTCGTGGTGTAGTTTCAAAATGAGGAATTAACGCCCATCTTTTACCCGGTAAAAACCACAACCCAGAACGAACAACAACTATGCAGAGTATCAACGCAAGCGTAAACAATGCAATAAATAAAAGTGATATCATAGGTATTAAATTTTATTAGTCTGCCATCCAAACCCACTCCCGACCTTTCAAGTCCGTACCAACATAGCCAAGTCGCTTGCACTGTTCGTATTCTTCATCAGATACATCTATGACAAGCAACAAACGACCGCCATGTTCGAACAATATTTTGTATAAGTGTTTCATACTATGTTAATGGAACTAAGATTAATAAACTATCTCCTGATGCTACGTCAACCGTTCCCTGAAATACCCTCTTTGTTAATATAGCAGGCTCACATACTAGCATCGTGATATTTAAATTAGTGCCGCTAGAACTCATTAAAAGATCGAGAGCCGTAGAACCATGCAGAACCTTAACAGCTTCTTCATCCGTAAACTGATCTTGTGAATAAGGTTTATACACTTCGTTCGCAGGTATAAAAGAAGATTCAATAACATACCGATAACCGCCACCGGGTTTTGGTACTGCATTGATAATTTTAGTAGTCCATTTTGCAATAAAATCGAATTTGTAATCCCGCATATAATGTTTTTCTTTTTATAGAATTTGATACGTGTAATGATAATTTATAGAAGTTCCGGCCCCCGCAATAGCTAGAGATTTCAAAGTGAAAAAAGCGTAACCGCTACTTCCCAATATACCCCCAGATCCTTTGTTCGTTCCATCGTCTAAAGAACACGTACCCGCCAGTTGAGAACTACTAGTAAAACTTGAAGAAATAGGCAAGGCTAAATAAAATGTAGTCAAAGTATTCGAAGCAGTAACCACTATTTGTAAATTACCAGATACCGTTACTACATTACCTACACGCATCCACTGGGCAGTATTAATAGTTGTACTAGATACATTGGTTGCACTAGTCATGCCGGGTGTATATGTACCACTAAGTAAATTAGCCGCCGATACATTGCCAGTAACAGAAAGATTAGGTATAACATTAACAACACTTCCGTCTAATGTTATAGGTTGTGCAGACGACCCGGCTGCATTCCTTGACTGAATATAAAATCCTAAACTAGAATTTAAGTAAGGGATAATAACGTTGTTGGAGTTAGCAGAATTTATATTAATTAGAGAGCCATCAAAAGTAATAGGTTGCGCAGTAGAACCTGCTGCATTCCTTGACTGGAACAACCATCCTAAACTACTATTGTAATAAGGAATGATTACATTATTTGAATTTGTGGAATTAATATTAATTGCAACAGCTCCATTACCAACAGCAATGTTTAAAGCACCTGTTAAGGTTCCTCCGCTTAAATTCAACTTTGCCGCAAGCGCATTAATAACACTAGCTGCAAAATTCGGGTCATTACCCATTGCAAGAGCTAATTCATTCAATGTATTTAAAGAACCTGGAGCACCATTAATAAGCGCATCGAGTTGGGTATTCACCCAAGTTTGCAGCGCATATGCCGCCAAATCCTGCGGCCTTCTATGACCGTTATTTTGTATAGGCATTTTTTATTTTGGTTTTTTATAGTGCTTATTGTTATCAAAACAAAACTTGTATGCACCATAGCAGAACGCACCGAGCATAAGAATGATTCCAACAATATTAAAACCCGCTTTTTTATTTGTATTAAGAGCAGCCCCGCCAGCAGTACCAGAACCGACACTACTTTGACTAAAGCCAAGTGCACCGAATAACCCGGAACCGAGAGCCAATAAATTACTTCCGCCAGTACTTGTAACATCGGGAGCAGCATTTACAGAAGTCCATTTTGTAACTAGGCTGGAAGGAACGAAACCTTTTTCCGGGATGTTCCAGTTAGGACGTTTTTCAAAGCTCATATGGCCCGAAGGAATTGCACCAGAACCCTGATAAAATTCGACCATCTTTAAAAGATCATTATCGGGTGCGATATCTGCCGCACCTAATTGTATACGTCCTGCAAGCATTGGCAAATAATATAAAACACTACCATCTGCATAGTCAATAGCTTTTTTTGCTATGAGACCCTTAACACCTGCACGAGCTTTTAAAACTTCATTTTTGAACCATGCAGCAGCAGCAGAACTATTTGCATAGTGTCCGGGATCGCTTATCGCTTGCGTCATTTTATCCAAACCGTTATCATAAGACCATTCCGCAGAATGTTCAAAAGATATTCCACCGAAAGCATTTATTAAACCATTTACCAAGTCAGAACCCCCGGGGCCTAATGCCGTACCCGCTGCGCTTGTACCCATATTTATTATCTGTCCGAAAAAACCACCGCTATTTGTATTTGCACCCATGTTATTATTATAAATTTATTTGAACGTATTCTTTTAATGCGGAAAATTGTCCGCTACCTGTTATATCAAAAACATTCCAAGCACTATCCAAAGCATCTTCCAAATCAGCTCTTAAACTTGTACCATGTTGGATTTTGTAATAGTTAGCACAGATGCGAACTTCTTCGCCATTTTTCAAACTGTTCATTAGAGAAACGATTCTACTTTCATTTTGATTGAAGGAATTTATTTCCTTATACACAGTATCCGCAACCGTCTGAATACTGGAAGTTGATACAGTAGAATTATTTACCGGGCCAATAGCCCCGTAAGATGTTTGAGTTTGATCTACCGCTTGTTTCATAGCAGCAGCCCCGTTTAACTTATTAATTAGCGGAGCTACTATTTTATAAAGCACATAACCGATCGCAACAACTACTGTATAATACAATGGTTCACTTTCAAATTCAAATCCTAATATTTTTCTTTTCTTAATTGCCATATTCTTTTTTTTATGAAAGGAAAATGTTTTTTTCCTTCGCCCTTCTTTTTACTAATGCGTCTAACACTTTACCGCCAGCGTGCACCCACCTGTCAAATTCGTTTGCTACTATTTTTTTATCCTCGCCAGCCTGTAATTTTTTCCATAATGTAGAACCGAATAATCCACCTTCGCCAATATTATAAGCAAGTGAAGTGAGTGCAGTTAACTGGCTATCCGATAGGCCAACTTTACTCTTTGTTCGTATCTGGTTAATAATACTGTTCACATGAAAATCAAATTCCTGTTGGGCCTGATCATGTGTGATGATATCACCCATTTTCACCGGAACACCCTTCATGTATTGAGTAGTACCCCATCCAATAGTAGCAACACCAACAGAATCTTTATACGCTGAAACAGTTCCGTTTTTGTTATCGTGTGCGAAGCCCTCGAAGTCTTTTATTACACTTGAAGTCCTGTACACTACTGGTAAAAATTTTGCTACACTATTAGGCATTGACACAATTATTTTTCTTCTTAACAAATAGATGATAATAAAAAAGGCAGCAGCAATAGCCGCCGCCTTTCTCCAATCACCACCTTTCTTTCTACTACTTCCCACCTGTCACCTTACTTAACAAACTGCCGATCTTATCCTTTGCAAACCATACTATTGCACCGCCTACAAGGGCTGCAATTAATAATGCTACTGTACCGAATTTTTTCATAATTGTTTTTTAATTGTTGTGTCCAAATTATTTTGCAAATCTTTTTTTGCCTGTTTTTTCATTTTCCTTCTTTCGTTGATATGAAGAAGCGGGATTATAGTCCCGAGTATACCGGGCAAATACTTTAGAATAATTTCAAGAGCATTTACCGGGTGTGTGTCTACTTGTGCTAGTGTTCCTGTCCAACCAAATAAACTTGCTGACAGCGTACTAATTGACATTTTCATTACCCTCACTTTTTACAGCCTCCGCTACTGGATTACGTCTAAGCCATTCAGCGTGGAACGCTTCATAGCCGACTAGTAAACTAGAGATTAAGTCAACTATTTTTTTTCCTCCGTGAACTACTTTATTAACCGTAGCAATTAAATTTTTCACTTGTATATTTTTTTAGGGTGTGACTTACAGTAGCGGGACAGAACCCGGACACGCACACCGCTTTTTAAAAGTTATTTGTTTATGAAGGTTCCAACATATCCACCCTTACCGCCCTTAGGATTCATAATATATCCTAAGTCCTTAACGATTACTTTTTTCGTTGCCGGGTTATACATTCCCCCGGTGATCTGGGGTAGTTTTCCTTCCTGACTTATTTTTACCATCCAGTTTTGCCACTCAATTCCGCTATCAGCAGACTTAACGCTTTTAGTTTTGCTGTATGGAGTTGCTAAGAATGATCTCATTCCATCGCGGCGGGAATACTTCCAACCCTGTACATAAGGATTGTCATTTTTGTCTTTACCTGCGTGACAACCGCTATGCTTTTTTTGTTCAGACGTGCCGCTTTTTTTAACGCCCCAATTTTGCTTCGGTTTAGAAAAAGTTACACCGCCTTCGGTCGCTTTCTTTTTCCAGTATGCCGCACTTTCTGCGGCTGTGTATGTTCTTGCCATTTTAATTTCTTGGTTTTTTATAAAGTGATTTTTTGAACGGATTTATATTAACTCTTTTTTTTCCTTTGCATAAAAGAACAATTCCAGTAATTAATGCAGCGAGTGAAAGAATTATAACGAGCCAATATTTTTTTAATGATTTCAAAATTTTGTCCCCCGCACTATCTACAACCTGTTCCCCTAAATACTCGTGAATTGCATCGCTGATTTGCTGCAAGGGTTGTCTTTTAGTTGCATCCTCAACGGATGCAACTAAAGAACCATTGCCTATTGGATTACCCATTAACTAAACTGCTTTTTGATTGATTACAAAAACTGCGTCATTTGCATTGTAGGTGATCTTCGCATAATTAGCACCCTCAACGTCTATGCAATACAGAGTATCAAAACCCGAAGTAACACTACCATTAAAATTGTAAATCTCATGGTTAAAATCGTTTACCATCTGCTCAATTACTTGAGGTGTATAAACAATCTGCTGACGGCTGGAGCCGTAACCGAATACTAATTCCATTTCAACGAGTGCCGAAACTTTCAGAGCAAGAAACTTTGCGTTAGCAATATCAACTCCTGAAGGACTATCTGCTAAAATTGTTGTCTTGTTATACTCGTAACGTCTTTGAGCATCGCCGGGAAATTCCATTAATTCTACATCGACTGTAGTACCTGCCGGGATTCCTGTTAAATCAAAATCGTAAGTACGATCTTGGCTGGCAGCAATGGCACCACGACTTCTTACATCTACAACGTCGATTGTAAATTTAACTTTCAAATCCGCACCCGAAGTATAAACCTTTATAGGCCCTTCAAGATGTGCTGCTTTCTCCGCTAAATATTGCAGCGTGTTAGAATAAATTACATATTCCGTTCCTTTCTCGGTATTCCTCGAAACCGCCAATTTCATTGCGGCTAGTGCAGCCCTAACAGCTGCTAAAGTTGAAGCACCTGTAATCGTTAATACAAATGATAATTTCGAAAACCTTGAAGTAATTCTTTTTGATGCTGAACCTGCCGCACCTGTAATAAATTTTGCCATAATTCTTTTTTCCTTTCTAAAACACAAAACTACGATAGGATAGAAGGGGCGTGGCGTGTACTGTCTTTATATGGCGTTCTTTGGCGTGCTTTGGCGTACTTCTTTTATTTTCTGATCAGACTAGCCATAGTTAACGGAACATAGCCATACAGCTCGTAAAAGTCTTTTAGACGTATACAAGTAGTAACAATATTTCTTTTTTGTGTAAGTGCGACCATATCAGAAAAACGCATTCTTACTGCCGTGCGATCAGAGACACAAAATGTGTCCATGTAATCTTTTACTGAAACTTTCGGGTTGCCTGTAATAACAAAAGCCATTCTATTTGTCTTTAATTGTAAGTGAATAATAATTTGTAATCCCTCATTGATAATTTCATATCGGGCAAGGAAGTTTCTTCCAATGGCCTTTCGGCCTGTACCATCCCGTTAATAATCCATTTGTTCAAATCTTCCAACAGGTTCATATTTTTTAGGAAATATTTCTTGTTGTAGATAGTCCGCATAATACAATACTCCGAGACAAATGTTTTTGCCTCGTACAGTTCCCCGGTCTGTTTATTAACGATTGAATTTTTCGTTATGTCAGCAGATTCTTCAAATTGTCTCATTGAAATAGCTGTACCCGTGATAAGGCGAGAAACGAAACGGGAACAATGCCAGGGACTACATGCAAAAGCATCTTTGTTTTTAGTAACGTACTGCGTCAGGTACATACTAAGTCCATCGATTGAATTTATTTTTTTTACGTCAACTGGATTTAAAATTGTCTGCATAGTCCCAGCAGCGTAATGACTAGCAATAACAACGTCCGTATAACTCGGGTGAGTTATGCCGGCATTGTATTGCTGCATGACCCAAAGAGCATTGAATTGCTTGATCGGGACATAGTGATCGAGCATGATATGGAAATGAATATTGCCCGGATGTTCTTTATTATCGTTTTGCCTTTCGGCTACCCAGATATAATTTACCTGCTTGGATGCCTTTCTTCTTAGTACGGTTAAAAATTTATTAAGACAATGAACGCCAGTAACATCGTCCACCCGGTTAATAAATGTGAGCGTTAAAAGCACATGACAGCTTGACGAAGTGGCCCGGTAAAAGGCATGGAAATTATTTTGGATTTTGCTACAGGTACGGCGAGAGTTGACACGTAACTTAATCCCATTAGGCGCAGATTCAGCCGTTTTATTTGCACGTACAGCGACAAGCGCCGATTCCCGGCCATTACTTCTGATAGCATAAGACACATTGCTTTTCGCTGCTTTTTCAACTGCCTGTTTCTTTTTTTGTTCCTTTTTAATTCGTCCAAGACTGCTACCATAGAACACATTGAAAGAGGAGGCTTTACGGGCAAATGCGAGATGAGTTGTGTAATATTGTACATAATGGTTCATTTGTTTTGGTTTTAGGTTTAGTACTCCATAATCTTCAACACTTCGAGCCAGACACTAACCCGGGTTGCAGCCCGGGTTTTTTAATGCCTGTTTGAAATGTTGCACGTTTAAATAAATCCATTAAGAGAGATAGCGTATAAGACTAACTTTTGCTATCGTACGAAAAACATCATCATTATAAGGGAACATGGTAAAAACCTGTTCGCCAGTAGCAAATTCAAACGATAGATAACAAGTACAAATCAATTCTGGTAATCTCATAACGAAACTTTTGTTTGACGTGAATAATAAGCCCTCATGCAGCGCATTATCATGCGACATTCCTTTAGGGATATACGAAGCCCCGCAGCCTTATAGGCAGCTAGGACAGAGGCAGAAAAGTTTTTGTTTTTCATGCGTACATTAATTTTAGTTGGTGGTAGTTAGGGAATGAATCAGCCAGCGCATTGGATAGCTGCTGACCTGCGAGAATTAATAAAAATTCATTGTGGTGAGTAGGTGCAAAAGTGTACACCAGTAAAGCGAAATCAAACGCTTCGTAATAGGCTTTTAAACTTTTCATTTTGCTGCTTTTTAAGCAGCCTGCATGTAGTGGCGAGACTTCAGGCGCAAACCACGGAAGAAGATCATTTGGTGATACTTCAAAATCTTTTGCAGATTTAATTCCATATCACTGAATGAATAAAATTCTATGTTTCGCAACTTGCTGACAGAAGGAATAGAGAGAATGAACCAACCATGCTCGATAGTAATAACAAAATAACCTAGATGATAATTCCCGGCCATTTTATAATATTCGATATGTTTACGGTTCAGCAACTTGGTTAACTGGCTTTTCAGATACCTGTCTGAAAATTCCTGTTCGTTAAACAAATGCGGATATGCTCTTTTTATTTCAATCATTGCCAGCATGAAGTTTTCGACGAACTAATTACAGGCCGTAATGATGAAATATTGATAAGAGAATTAAGACCGTTACAAGTGTTTTAAGTAACACCAGTTTTAAGTCGAAAAGTGTGGAAGTGAGTACACTAAAAAAGCTGAAACCTAGGCCAGATAAGCGTTTCCGCTTATTTAACATAATATAAATTATAAGAGAAAAGAAATTCCTAATTGTATTTACTTATAGTCTGAAAGAGCTCGTTCTTATGCTATTGAAACATAATCCGGCTCTGCATCTTTCCACCGAACAATTACCTTTTCCGTTGGTAAGACATCCACAGCTAGTCCGGTAAATTCTGGTTGTATTGGAAGTTCCCGGCTAAACCTGCGGTTAATCAGAACACATAATTCAACCTTAGCTGGTCGCCCAAAAGCCATTAACGCATCCAAGGCTGCACGGGTTGTCCGGCCTGTATATAATACGTCATCAATCAGTATAACGTTCTTATTTTCCATGCTGAATAGCATTTCAGTCTTATTGGCTACATGGAGTTCTTTGCGAATATCATCCCTGTAAAACGTAATATCGAGCTTTCCGTAATCCACCGGTTTACCTTCATTCAAGAGGTTAATTTCTTTTACAAGCTGATCACTCAGTAATACCCCTCGCGGCTGTATTCCGATGATCACTGTGTTTTCCAGGTTATTATGATTCTCCAGCACCTGGTGAGCCAGCCGTTTTATCACAAGTGTGATCTGTTCTGCAGTTAATATTATTTTCAAACTCCTGAATTATACTGCTAAAATAATAAAAGCCCTCATGCGAGGGCTTCCTTATTATTATGCTTCATTTAAAAATGGATAACGGTAATCAACAGCCGGGTTAAAAGTCTCTTTTATAGTCCGGGCACTTAGCCAACGGTACAAATTGATCATACTACCGGCTTTGTCATTCGTTCCTGAACCACGAGCCCCGCCAAAAGGCTGCTGACCAACAACAGCGCCGGTTGGTTTGTCATTTATATAAAAGTTACCTGCAGCATTTCTTAATTTTTCGGTTGCCAGCTTCACAGCATTTCTGTCTTTTGCTAATATGGAGCCCGTTAATGCATATGGTGATGTTGTATCAACAATGCCCAGGATTTTTTCAAACTCGCTTTCATCGTACACATATATGGTAAGCACGGGTCCGAATATCTCTTCACACATGGTTACATAACGCGGATCTTTTGTTTCAATAACGGTAGGTTCAATAAAATATCCTTCCTTCTTATTGTATTTGCCCCCGGCAATGATGTTTACTTTTTTATCCTTTTTTGCTTTGTCAATATAACTGGTGATGTTGTCAAAACTCTTCTCATCTATTACTGCATTAATAAAATTGCTGAAATCTTCTACTGTACCCATCTTCATGGTTTTCAGTTCACTTATAAGCTTTGTTTTAATTTCTTCTGCGAGGTTTGAAGGCAGATAAGCCCTCGATGCAGCCGAACATTTTTGTCCCTGGAATTCAAACGCACCACGAGCCAGCGCTGCAACTGCAACATCCGGATCTGCCGTGCGATGTATCACGACAAAGTCTTTCCCTCCAGTCTCACCTACAATTCTTGGATAAGTCTTATACTGGTGAACATTCTCACCGATCGTCTTCCACATATTATTAAACACACCGGTTGAACCCGTAAAATGCACACCGCCAAAATCAGGATGCGCAAAACATACTTTTCCAATCGTTGGTCCATCAACATATATAAGATTGATCACCCCATCTGGCAATCCCGCTTCTTTTAATATTTTCATGAACATCTGTGCCGAATAAACCTGGGTGTTAGCAGGTTTCCACACTACCACATTTCCGCACATGGCTGCACTTGTAGGAAGATTACCGCCGATAGCTGTAAAATTAAACGGTGTAATAGCTAATACAAATCCTTCCAGCGGTCTCCACTCCATTCTGTTGTGAACACCGGGAGATGAAACCGGCTGCTGTTTATATATTTCACTCAAAAAATGCACATTGAAACGAAGAAAATCAATCAGCTCGCAGGCGCTGTCTATCTCTGCCTGGTAAACACTTTTACTCTGACCCAGCATAGTTGCACCATTAATATATGCGCGGTATTTTGTCGCAAGCAGATCAGCGGCCTTTAAAAAAATATGCGCTCTTTCTTCCCACGGCATGGCACCCCAGGATTCCTTCGCATTCATTGCCGCATCTATCGCTTGTGTTACATGCTTTTGCTCACCGGCATGAAAATACGCGAGTGTATGAGCGATCTCATGTGGCGGATGTATAGATTTTTTATTCCCGCTTTTTACAGCTTTGCCGCCAATGTACATTGGTATCTCAATTGGCTTTTTCTTTAATTCAGCCAATACCTGCTTTTGCTTTGCACGTTCAGGCGATCCCGGTGCATAAGAAAGTACGGGTTCGTTTATGGGTAAAGGGTAATCAAAATATCCAAGGTTCATAAATAGAATTATTATAATTAAACGGGCTGCAAGTTAATCATTAAGCAGAACAATTTTTGTTATCGCGGTTTATCTTAAGACTTCGCTTGCTTTGTTTCAATAAACAGTTAACACTTACTTTTGAAGCAAAGCAGAGTGATGAATACCTGGCAGGTTTTAAAATACGGATTAACGCTTACCGCGGATGGCTACCGCCAGTTAATTACCATAAACCGCTTTCTTAAACCGCTTGTTTTAAAGCATGAAATCAACCTTAATTATCATTTATCAAAAGAGGAAAAAAAGAAAGTTCTTTTTTATTATCCAATGTATACGGTACTTGCCTGCGCACAGATGTATGTAACGCTGAAAGGAAGAAAGCTCACCAAAAATGAAACGCTCAGGCTTACTTTAATTGGAGCGATGGCAACTTTATGTGACGATCTGATAGACGAAGAACACTGGAAAAAAGCAGAGATTTTCAGTCTTTTATCTAACGTAAATGAAAAAGAATTAAGTAAAAAGGCGCAGCTGCTCCTCTCCCTTAATAAAGAACTTCAAAACTTCTGGCCGTTAACCGATCGTTATTTATCTGTATTAAAACTGGCGCTTGAATGGCAGTCGCATTCTGCAAAACAACTTGAAGAAAATATTAGTTTAGATGAGATCGTTGATATCTGCCGAAAAAAAAATGGATACACTTCATTAATGTTCGCTTCTTTAGTTGATGAAGACTGGACGAAAGAAGAACTTGACTTCGTTTATCAATCTGCTATCGTCGGGCAATTAACCAACGACAGTTTCGATATTTATTTTGATACACAAAACAATATTCATACTTATTTCAATACTGCTTCTTCAATTCAGCAAGTAAGAAATTTTTTCATGCATGAGTGCCGCCAACTGCACGAACTCGTTTTCAAATGCAATGCATCATCCAAAAATAAAATAAATACCATCCGCCGCATGAGCATTCTCCATGCATTCACCTTAACTGCCTTAGATCATTTACAGGAAACGGAAAATAAATATGGTGCGCCAGTCGATTGGAAAATTATTCCAAGAAAAGAAATGGTAACGGATATGGCGTTAAATAAAAATCGTTTTAAAACATTGAGGTATATGAAATGGTTAAGTGAAACAAACGTGAAACGTTAATCGTAATGGCGGATTACATTGACGATTCACGTTTCACGCCCTTACTCCTCCTCCTTCTCCATCATCAAATACGCTTTAATAAATCCGTCAAGTTCTCCATCCATTACTGGTCCAACATTTCCAACTTCATAATCAGTTCTATGGTCCTTGATCATTTTATACGGATGAAAAACATAACTTCTTATCTGGCTCCCCCACTCTATCTTTTTCTTATTCGCATTCGCGGCATTCTTAGCTTCCTGCCTGCGTTTTAATTCCTCTTCATACAACCGGCTCTTCAGCATTTTCATTGCCATTTCCCGGTTCTCTCCCTGCGTTCTCGATTGCTGGCACTCCACAATAATTCCTGATGATAGATGTTTTAATCTAACCGCCGTTTCAACTTTGTTTACGTTTTGTCCGCCCTTACCACCACTTCGATAAAATTCCCATTCCAGTTCTGCCGGATTAATATCTATCTCTATACTATCATCGATCAAAGGATAAACAAAAACCGAAGCGAAAGAAGTATGTCTTCTCGCATTACTATCAAATGGAGAAATACGAACAAGACGATGAACACCACTTTCTGCTTTCAAAAAACCATAAGCAAAATTTCCGTCGAATTGTAAGGTTGCACTTTTAATACCGGCGCCCTCGCCTTCCTGCAGATCGAGTTCAGTTACTTTCCATCCTTGTTTTTCGCCATACATGCGATACATGCGCATCAGCATTTCTGCCCAGTCCTGGCTCTCTGTTCCACCTGCGCCGCTATTAATTTGTACAACGCCTGGCATTTCATCTTCGGGCTGATTGAGTGTGCTTTTAAATTCTGCGTCTTCTATTTCAGCGATCGCTTTATCATAAGCAGATTTTGTTTCTTCTTCCGTTGCATCGCCGGCTTTCCAAAATTCAAATAATACGGCAAAGTCTTCAACCGATGCTTCCACCTGCTTGTATAATTTCAGCCAGTATTCATTCACCTGGATCTCTTTCATGATCTCGGTGGCACGTTTATTATCATCCCAAAAACCGGGAGATAAAGAACGCTGGCGATCTTCTTCTATTTTATGTGTACGGTTCTCAACGTCAAAGAAACCTCCTCAGGACGACCACGCGGTCCCTCATAACTTTAATTTGCTCTTGTGTCATAAGCCGCAAAACTAAGGAATATTATTTTGGGCCCGGCAGTATATCGCTTGTCATCGTCCCTTGCGTCGCACACTTGAAGTTTCTGCTATGTATTGAGCTTTTTGCCGCAAAGACACCAAGAAAGAATTCATGAAACTTGGTGCCTTCGTGTTTAGTGGAAAAACCTTTGTGAAACTTTGTGCCTTTGCGTCTTTGTGGCAAATTAAAAATAATACACCGCCGCAAACAAAATATTGGCTGACGAGGATTTTCCTTTACCATCACTTCCCGTAAAAATATTCTGGCTCGCATGTTCAACACGCAATTCAGGAATAAAAATGAAATTGCCAGTTTTAAAATTTGCCGATAAAGTATTAGCGAAAATATTTCCGCCCTTTGTGGTGCTGCTGAATACTTTCAATCTATGATCATCATTAAAATATTCTGATCTTAAAGTGAGTCCGAACCAGCTTACCGGATCCAGGTTCAGGTATGCCGCAGCTCCCCACCATTTCTCGCCGTCAGCATTTTTTGAGCCGGTCCATTTTTTTACACTGCTCACCGTTCCATTTAACCCGATATTAAACTTAGGTGATAGTTTGGCGGTGATCACCGCATCAAACTGGCTGCCCATAGAAGTATCCGGAGCTTTTCCACCCACATAATTTAAATACAATTTGAAATTATCACTTGCCGCAAAACTATATTGAGCAATGAAGAATTTCTTATTGATAACTCCGTCCGGAACATAACGATAGTCGGTGGGGTTTGAAATGCCAACCATAAATCCATGCTTACCTGCAGTAAGATCTGCTTTAACGCCGGTATGAGAAAAAGGTCCGTTAGTAAAAAGATAAGACATACTATAATTACGGTTTAACTGCGGGTCCAGCAATTCATATCCTACGTGTGTTGCCCATGTGCCTGCGGTAAACTTAACCCAGGAAGCGGGTGAGTAACTCACATATAATTGTTTGATGGCCGCAGTAATTCCATCATCGGTATAAGAAAATTCTTTGGCTCTTGGCCCAAAACCAAGATCAGCCACAGCATCCAGTTTATCTGTTTTATGTTCAAACTTGACACTGGCCATTCCCAGGGAGAAATTATTATGAGAATTGGTAAAGCTGGTGAAATTGTTCGCTTTCTTTTTTGCAAAATCGTACTTATAATAAGTATCGACAGAACCGGAAATTGTTAAAAATGCAGGCTTAGCCGGTTCCGGTGTTTCTGCAACTGTTTTGCTTTCAATTGGTTTTGGAACTCGTGCAAGTGCCATTGATGAATCTTGTGAATTTGCACAGGTAAATGATAACAGGGCTGCGCCTGCAACAAAAGTTTTTCGTAACATTGTTTACTTTTTAAGTTTACAAAAGGGTACAGCGATGAGCTTCGCCAAAAGCTTATCATTATGCTGTACCTTTTTTAATTGGGTTGCTGTTAAGGAACAAATCCTTCTACTAATACAGGTTCTTCTTTTATATGTCCGTTGTTCTGAACAAGTAAAGTCCCTTGCATATATTTTTCATCGTGCTGCGAAGCATCAAGACCTAATTCTTCTTCAGCAGAAGTAACCCTAATTGGTAAGATCAGGTTGATGAATTTGAAAATTCCGTAAGAAACGATAAAGCTGTAACTCACTACAATTCCTAATGCTTTTACCTGTGTAAAGAAGAATGCAGCGTTGCCGTAAAACAAACCGTTGGCACCAGCAGAATTCACATTGGTAGTTGCAAATATTCCTGTCATTAACATACCGACCATACCGCCAATACCATGACAAGGGAATACATCTAATGTATCATCAAGTGTTGATTTTTGTTTGTAGTAAACTGCCAGGTTGGAAATGATAGCTGCTATAAAACCAATAAATATACTTTGTGGGATGGCCACGAAACCTGCGGCGGGTGTAATAGCAACAAGTCCTACAACGGCTCCTATACAAAAGCCAAGTACTGAAGGTTTTTTTCCACGCATAACATCGAAGAACATCCATGATAAACCAGCAGCAGCAGCAGCCGTATTTGTTGTAGCAAAAGCTGAAACAGCCAAACTGTTTGCGGCCAGTGCAGAACCCGCATTAAAACCGAACCAACCGAACCAAAGCAAACCGGTACCGATCAGTACATAAGGAATATTTGCCGGTGGAATTTCTTTATGTTCCATGTGCGAGCGGCGGCGCTTTAATACCAGCGCACCTGCTAATGCAGCACAACCTGCCGAAATATGTACTACCGTTCCGCCTGCAAAATCCAATACGCCCATTTTAAAGAGAAAGCCCTGCGGGTGCCAGGTCCAGTGTGCGATGGGTGCGTACACAAGTAAACTAAACATGGCTATGAAGAGAATGTAAGATGTAAAACGAATTCTTTCTGCAACAGCTCCTACTACCAGCCCGGGAGTGATAATCGCAAACATGAGCTGGAACAACGCAAAAAGCGTAAGCGGAATAGTCGGAGCCAAACTCCATGGAGCGCCTGAAGCCACACCTTTAAAGAATAAGTGGGTCATCGGGTTACCAATAAACCCACCGATAGATTCTCCAAAACAAAGACTATACCCCACAACCAACCAAAGAATACTTACTACTCCTGCAGCAACCACACTTTTGATCATTGTAGAGATCACATTTTTGCGATGAACCATTCCGCCGTAAAAAAACGCAAGACCCGGAGTCATTAAAAAAACAAACGCCGTTGCAACAAGTATCCAGGCGATATCGGCTGTATTGTACTTACCTCCGTCATTAAAATTAGGCAGACCCGGGGCAAAAATGGCGAGCACCGCAACTGCTGCCAATACCAGGAACGGACCTACCTCTTTGATTGTGACTTTACTCATAATTCTTCTTTTTGATTTACATATAAATAAATAAATATGTTTTGATTTTTGGAAAAATAATGAGATTTTTCGAGGAGATATCCTTAAAATATTAACATATTGTTTTTCTAAATGTAAATAATTGTTAGTTTATCGGGCGATATGGTCGTAGAATCGCCGTTTTTTCAGAAAAATTCTAATATTATTATTATTACTATACCAATTTTTGATCAAACAAAAAAAATCCCGCTTTTCAGCGGGATTAACATTTTAAACCTCGTAAGCCGGATTCTGTTCCAATACCATCATTTATCTGGTCCCGGTATTACTATCGGGATCCTGCTGCCTACCCTGAAGCATCGGGCGAGCAACCCTCGAACGCTCCTATACGTGGCATTACAGCACCTAAGGTTTACCCTCCTGCTTAGTTACCTAAACAAGCCGTGAGCTCTTACCTCGCGTTTTCACCCTTATCCCGACGAATCGGGACGGTAATTTTCTGTGGCACTTTCTCTTTCCTTTTTACAGGAAGCCGGCTCTTCACCGGTAGGTTGCTCTATGCTGTCCGGACTTTCCTCCACCAACAAAAGTCAGTGGCGATGGTTCGGGTTCAAGTGCAAATTAATGTTTTTGCGGGGAGGGATTAATGAATATGAATTAGCGAAATTTGATTGTTGCATTGTTGAATGTTGAATTGTTCACTGACATACCACCCCTATAAATCATTCCATAAGAAATTTCTTAATGCTGAATAATCTGCGGGTATTTTTTTACTCTGCTTCACTTTCTGCAGTAGTGCATTAATATCATCGCTTATGCTGATTTTAGCATTGATGGCTTGTTCTGTGCTCGAGCGAAACTTTACAGGATGGGCAGTTTCCAGGAATATTCCTTTGACTCCCCGATTCTTTGAAAGGTATCTTTCCAACGCTGTAAAAGCAACAGCCCCATGCGGATCGAGGATATAATCGTGCTTCTCAAAAACGGCTCTCATTGTACTCTTTGTTTCCTCATCACTGATCGTATAACTGCTTAATAATTTTTTTATTTCTCTTCCTTCCTTCTCAAACAATTCTAATACCCTAATAAAATTGCTGGGATCTGAAACATCCATAGCATTAGATAATGTTGAAATCGTTTCACCAGGCTGATATATAGTCGTCTTCAAAAATCGCAATACCGTATCGTTTGCATTACATGCCGCGATAAAATGTTTTACGGGCAAACCTGAAAAATGCAACAGCAATCCTGCGCAGATATTTCCAAAGTTTCCACTGGGAACACTAACCACAGGTAATTGTTCATACGACCATTGCTGTAAAGCAAAAGCATAATAGACTTGTTGCGGAAGCCATCTTGCAATGTTGATAGAATTAGCAGATGTAAGAAACATTTTATTTTTTAGGTCCTCATCAACAAATGCCTGTTTCACCATTCGCTGGCAATCATCAAAATTACCGGCTACTTCCAGCGCATGAATATTTTTTCCATGAGTCGTTAGCTGCAGCTCCTGCACATCGCTTACTTTACCTGAAGGATAAAGGATCACCACCTTCACACCTTCTATATTATAAAATCCTGAAGCAACCGCTCCACCTGTATCCCCGGAGGTGGCTACGAGAACGGTCATTTCTTTTTTTGTCTCTTTTGAAAAATATCCGAGACACCGGCTGATGAAGCGGGCACCTACATCTTTAAATGCAAGCGTGGGCCCGTGAAATAATTCAAGTGAAAAAATATCTTCTGAAACTTTTACAAGAGGTATATCAAAACTGATGGTTTCTTTTATGATCTGTTTTAAAATATCAGCAGGTATTGTATTCCCTGTATAAGGTGATAATATCTGGTATGCAACTTCTTCTTTAGAAAATTGTTTAAGATTTTGTATGAAGTCAGCCGGCAATTGTGCAATCTTTTCAGGAAAGTATAATCCTTTATCAAGCGCTTGCCCAACTAAAGCCGCTTCTTTAAAATCAACATCCGGCGATTGCCGGTTCAAACTATAATACTGCATAATAATATCTTAACTGGTGATGATCTTTACACCGTCGTAATTAATAGTAGTTACATAGGTTTTAAATTCTACCCCAAGTTCTGTGCATTTTGTTTTCATAATGTCTTCAACCATTACCGCGGTGGCTTCATCTTTGCTCAGCATAAATACAGAGGGTCCCGAACCGGAAATACCCCCCCCCAATGCCCCGGCTTTTATACTTTTTTGTTTGATGTCATCAAACCCCGGGATCAGCATGCTGCGAACAGGTTCTATAATTACATCTTCCAGTGATCGGCTGATCAGTTCATAATCACCCTGTAAAAAACCCGCAACAAGTCCTGCAATGTTCCCCCATTGTTTGATCGCATTTTTCAACGGTACTTCTTTTCGCAGAATTTGTCTTGCATCTGAAGTCTTCACTTCTATCTGCGGATGTACAACTGTCACATACATCAAAGGAGCCGAGAGCTTAATAATATCCAATGGAAAGATTGACCGTACCAGTGTAACGCCTCCGCAGAGGCAGGGAGAAATATTGTCTGCATGTTTTACCCCGCTTGCGAGTTTTTCACCATGCATTGCAAAACGAACCAGGTCTTCTTTTGTAAAAACGTTACCCAACAAATAATTAGCTCCGGCCACAGCACCTGCAGAACTGGCCGCGCTTGAACCGAGCCCGCTGCCGGGTTTTATATTTTTATGAATGCGAAGATCAAATCCAGAACCCGCCTTACATTCACGCATCATCGCAGCTAATGCGACGCCTGCAACATTTTCTTCGGGAGAACAGGATAAGGCATAATCGTCTGTATGTGCGATGCGAATAACTCCTTCATTATTTAAACTCATCTCCATTTCATCGGAGGGATCATTCAGGGCAAGTCCTAAAATATCGAACCCGCAAACAATGTTTGCAATAGTTGCCGGTGCATGAACTTTTACTGTTTTCATAATGGGTTATTGCCGTGCCGCTTTAATGATATCTGCAAACACGCCGCTTGCAGTTACTTCTGCACCCGCACCTGCACCCTTCACCATCAGTGGTTGTTTACCATAACGGGCGGTATGAAAAAGTACAATATTATCTTTTCCTTCGAGGTGATAAAATTCATGATTGGGCGGAATGATACGCAATCCAACAGATGCTTTTCCATTTTCATAGCTCGCAACCACTTTTAATTTTGCATCCTGTTTAGCCGCATTATGATAAAGCGCTGCAAAATGCGCCTCTTCTTTTTCCATGGCTGAATAAAAATCGGCAATACTTCCTGTCATGCACGATGCTGGCATGAATGTATTATTGACAATATGATCCATTTCTAAAAATTCTCCGGCTTCCCGTGCGAGGATCATGATCTTTCTCACCACATCGGTTCCACTCAGGTCGAGTCTTGGATCGGGTTCAGTATAACCTTCATCCTGCGCCTGTCTTACCACATCAGCAAACGGACGTGATGCATCATATTCATTAAAAACAAAATTGAGTGTGCCGCTTAATACGGCTTCAATTTTCTCGACCTTATCGCCGCTTCTTACCAAATCATTCAATGTTCCGATCACTGGTAAGCCGGCTCCCACATTGGTCTCAAACAAAAACTGGCAGTTGAATTCTCTTGCCAGGTCCTTTAAATTTTTATATGATGCATATTCCGCTGAGCAGGCAATTTTGTTGCAGGCCACAATGGAAATACTTTTCTCAAGTAATGAATTATACCAGGACGCAACTTCCGGGCTCGCCGTAATATCTGCAAAGACCGAATTGCGAAAGTTTTTATGCCTGATCTTTTTTACCAGCTCGGCCATGTTCATATCCTCGCCTTCCTGGAGTATATTTTTCCAGTTGCTTAGATCAATTCCATTATCATTGAAAGCCATCTTTTTACTGTTGGCTATACCGGTCACCCTCACTTGCAACCGTAAATGTTCCAGCAGGTATTTTTTCTGCTGCTCTAACTGGGAAAGTAAACGGCTTCCTACATTGCCCACACCTGTAACAAAAAGATTTAGCTGCTT
>JAQBNK010000173.1 GCA_028288595.1 Chitinophagaceae bacterium | reverse complement strand
AAAGCCATTTTTACATAAAATGGCATTCTGTAGTGATGTTCATTATTCATTTATACAAACAGGGTTCGAGTAAGCTTCAATGCATAGGCATTGTAATTAAAAAGAGAAGGCAGGTTATTTACGTGTGAAGTGTATTTAAGGAGCCTAAAACGCCAAACACTTTCAGCAGCCATATGATCACAACGATAATTACGACTACATTCAAAATGCGCTTGATCTTCCTGTCCATAGGAATGTAAGTATTAATCAATCCGAGAACAACTCCTACAACGATCAATATTATTATTACAGTAAGCAATGGCATAAAAAAATTATTTAATGATGTGTAAAGATGAGCTAACTGCCTCTTTTAACTATTACAAAACTAAAGTAAAACATTACATTATTCACACATTGCCAACCACCGAGTACGCAAATATTATTGATAATGTGTGAAGTATGTAAATAATTAGAGTAAGTATATAACAGTCGACTGCTTAAACAGGCGCACCTTTACCATCACGAATAAACCCTCCATTATATGCCTTCACCCAATTTCCAGGGTAACAGTAACACGGGTAACTGGTCAGTATTAAACCCAGCCGATCCTGTTATAAAACCGCCGGGCAGGGTAAATGAATATCCCAATCGTTTTACTGCGACACTTGTACACGAGGTGCGAAATCCATTAACCAATATTACTTTGTCTGTACAGGTATTGGAGTCTGCCATACTTGATGAGGAGCTCAAGAAATACCTGCAGATCATTACCCGGAGTTCAGCACGCATCAATAAACTGATAAGCGATCTGCTCGTTTACCAGCAGGCAGATGAAGTGCAGCCGGAAAAACATTTCGTTCCACAGTTACTCGATGAAGTTTTAGAAATGGAGAAGGACCGTATTCAACTCAAAAATATCATTGTCACAAAAAGTTATACCCCCGGCAATTTCCAGGTAGCATTAAACCGGCCGCAAATGATTATTGCGCTAACTAATATTATAATCAATGCAATTGACGCTATGCCAAATGCAAATGGAAGACTGCACCTCAATACCAAACTGACTGAGGGTACATATTCGATAGAAATAATGGACAATGGCTGCGGCATCAGCAAAGAAAACCTTCAATATATTTTCAAACCTTACTTTACAAATAAACCCGGCGGATTAGGTCTTGGCCTTGCTGCCACATTCGATATTCTCCTCGCTAATAACATCGGTGTGAACGTTGAATCTGCTGTAGATGAAGGAACCCGGTTTATTCTTTTCTTTGTACAGTGAAAAAGCTGCTATTAAAGTATTGATAATCATAGGTGCTTATTTCATAATTATGTTAACAGGTTTGCTCGTGGCTTTAGTGGTATATTCACTGCCACGCAAAGACCTGAAATCTGAAGCTGTACATTAAATATATGGTTAGCCTTCGTTGCAAGATGATGGTTAAAGAGGAATTAAAAAGCCTGGGATTGCAATATGTGGTCGTTGATCTTGGTATGGTTGAAATCCTGGAAGACATTACCGAAGAACAGCGGGAGAAATTAAAAGAGAACCTCTTCAGATCCGGACTTGAGCTGCTGGACGATAAAAAGGCCATTCTGATAGAAAAAATAAAAAACGTAATTACTGAACTCATCCATTACACTGACGAGTTACCCGAACTGAACTACTCGAATTATATCAGTGAAAAATTAAAATACGATTACACCTACCTCGCTAATATCTTTTCTGAAGTAAAAGGAATTACGATACAGCAATACATCATCATCAATAAAATTGAAAGAGTAAAGGAATTATTACTGTATGATGAGCTTAACCTTACCGAGATTGCTTATAAACTTCATTATAGCAGTGTAGCGCATTTATCCAACCAGTTCAAAAAAGTCACTGGCCTTTCCCCCTCATTTTTCAAGCAACTGAAGCAAAAACGCAAGGGTAACCTTGAAAATATGTGATATGTGTAAGATTAATTTATAGATGTGTAATAATGCATCATTTAGTTTAATTGAACTTTGTTCCGGCGATTAGAGAAATTTCAATCCTATTAATTAATGATACCGCTTCGGTGATTTATTCGCCTTTTATTGTTATTGTGTTTTATTAGAAAACCGGTACCTGTTTTTTGAAGCCTTAGTTAAAACATAAAGATGAAAAAAGATAATGATGTTAGCGAGCTGGAAAAACTAAATGCTCATATAATTGTTGAGATCATTGAATATATGCCCAATGCCGTGGTAAGTAAAACGATTATTAAAAAAACAACAGGGAACATCACTGTTTCATCTTTAGATGCCGGGGAGGAACTCGCGGAAAAGCTTTTACCCTTTGATACTTATATACAAATAATTGACGGGTCGGCTGAATTGCAGATAAATGAAAAAAAATACCGGCTGAAATTAGGGGAAGGAATTATTATACCTGCTCATACAAAACACAAGTTTAATGCTACAGTCCAATTTAAAATGATCGCTACTATCATTAAAAGCGGTTACGAAGACTGAAATGCGGATCTATGTTAAATATATGGTGAGCCATCGTTGTAAAATGGTTGTGGAAGAGCAATTGAAAAAGATGCGTCTCCCATATATCCGCGTTGATCTTGGTGTTATCGAAATGGAGGAAGTTATCAAAGAAAAGCAACTTAAACGATTGAAAGGCATGCTGCTAAAATGCGGCCTGGAGTTATTGGAAGATAAAAAGAGTATACTGATAGAGCGGATCAAAAATGTCATCATCGAGATGATATACTATTCAGAAAAACCTAAAATCGTTTACTCAGACTACCTCAGTCAAAGACTTCAATACGATTATACTTATCTATCGAATGTCTTCTCAGAAGAAAAAGGGATTACAATTCAGCAATTTATTATCATTAATAAGATTGAAAAAGTAAAACAGTTACTTTTTTACGGCGAGCTTACGCTTACACAGATCGCCTCTGCACTGCACTACAGCAGCGTTTCACATCTATCCGGGCAATTTAAAAAAGTCACCGGATTCACTCCTTCTATTTATAAGCTACAGAAAAATACAGGGGCTTTGTAAATTCTGAAACGTGTGAAATGTGTAACATCTAATGATAGATGTGTAACACTTTAGAATTTTAACTTTTCAATCTTTGCACTCTAAGAAAAATCTCCACTAAAGGAAACTTACAAACAATGAAAAGCGAAATTATCTTAAAGAAATTAAAGGCTCAATTACCCCTGAGCAAATATTATTCAGGCTTATTCAAAAAATCCTGGCTCATGATTTTACTGCTTACCGTTGTTTCGGCAGGTTGTAAAAAAGTTGTGGAGGAAGTGGGACTTACAGGGGTTTGCCCAATAGTAATTTCTACTGATCCGGCCCCTGGTGCGATCAACGTATCAACCAGTAAAAAAATTACTGCAACATTTAATGAAGTGATGGATCCTGTAACAATTAATGGAACCACTTTTATATTAAAGCAGGGAACTAACCAGATACCAGGTGCGGTTACTTACACTGGTACTACAGCAACGTTTACGCCATCAAGCCCGCTTGTCGCGAATACAGTGTACAGTGCAACGGTAACTACTGGCGTAAAAGATCCTCAGCGAAATGCGATGATCGCAGATTATACCTGGACTTTCAACACGGGTGCAACACCAGTAGTTGTTTCAACAGATCCTGCTAACGGCGCTACCGATGTTCCTTTTAATAAGGTAATCACTGCAACGTTCAGCACTACGATGGATCCGGCAAGTATCACTTCATCCAGTTATATTATCAGACAAGGAAATACAGTTGTTGGCGGTGTTGTTACGTTTGCAGGTACTGTGGCCACGTTTACACCAACTTCTCCGCTTGCACCTAACACTGCTTATACGGGCACTGTTACAACTGCAGCAAAAGATTTGTTAGGTAATGCAATGGCCGCGAATTATGTCTGGAGTTTTGCAACTGGCGTTACACCAATAGTTGTTTCAACCGATCCTCCCGATGGTGCTACCAACGTTGTTCTGAATAAAGTAATAACAGCGGTCTTCAATAAATCAATGAATGCGGCTTCAGTTATCAGTGCCTTCACTATAAAGCAGGGAACAAATAACGTTGCAGGTACAGTTACATATGCTGGTAAAACGGCAACATTTACACCGTCGGCTCTCCTGGCTATAAATACATTATATACCGGTACGATTACTACGGCTGCAAAAGATTCATCCGGTAACTCTCTTGTATCTAATTATACATGGACGTTCACTACCGGTGATGCGCCAATAGTTGTTTCAACAGACCCGGCTAACGGAGCGACCAACGTGCCGCTTAATAAGACCATCACCGCCAATTTTAGTACAGCAATGAATGCTGCGACTATTGTTGCCCCAGGAACATTTACCATAAAACAGGGTGCCAACAATGTGGCCGGAGTGGTTACCTATGCGGGAACTACTGCAACATTTAAACCTGCGGCAGCACTTGCACCTAACACGGTTTATACGGGCACTATTACAACGGCTGCGAAGGATGTAGCAGGTAATGCAATGTCTGCCAACTATGTGTGGACCTTTACTACTACGGGTTTACCGCCAACAGTTACTTCAACAGATCCTGCTCCCGGTGCAACCAATGTAATTCTCAGCAAGACGATCACAGCAAACTTTAGTAAGGTGATGGATCCGTCAACGATCAATGTTTTAACCTACACTTTAAAACAAGGTGCAAACCCGGTTACAGGAACAGTGAGTTACTCAGGTACAACTGCAACCTTTAATCCTTTAGCTGATCTTGCGGCTAACACTACATATACAGCTACAGTCACTAATGGTGCGAAAGACGCATCAGGAAATGCAATGGTGGCTGATTATGTATGGAGCTTTACCACTGTTGCTTCAGTGCCCCCACCTCCTCCGGATATACTTAAAACCGCCGCGCTTTTCGGAGCATTCGGTGGTAATGCTGGTATTACCAACCAGGGAGTTAATACAGTAATCAACAATGGAAGTATCGGTACAACTGCCGCTGCTACTTTAATAACTGGTTTTCATGATGGGACAACCGGTGATGTGTATACAGAGACAGGGGATAATATCGGCCTGGTAAAAGTGCGAATTCACACAGCGCCACCTCCACCAGGAAGTACCGCATCGTTTGACATAGCAAAACAAGCATTAATAGATGCGAATGCAGCTTATATCGCTATCTCTCCTGCTGGTAAACCAGGTGGTATAGTTCAGAACAGTGAATTAGGAAACAAAATATTAACGCCGGGTATTTATAAATCTTCAGCAGCAACCTTTGATATCACGACCGGTGATCTTACGCTGGATGCACAGGGTGATCCCAATGCACAATGGTTCTTCCAGGCACCAGCGGGTTTAAATGTTGGTACGACAGCTGCAGCAAGGAGCGTAAAACTCATTAACGGAGCACTGGCTAAAAATGTATACTGGTACGTGGGTAGTAAAGCGGTAATTAGTGACGTCATCGGTGGTGGAGTTATGGTCGGTACCATCATTGCTACATCTGGTATTACTTTCTCTACAGCAGGTCAGACAACGCAAACCGTATTGAATGGCCGTGCAATTTCTTTGGTTGCTTCAGTAACCATGGTAAACACAACTATCAACGTTCCTTAGTAATCATAATAATCCCGCCGAAAGGCGGGATTTAATTCAGATAAAAACAATAAACTAATTTTTAAAAGATCTCCATGTTACAATATCATAAATCAAAACAAAAAATTGCAATCGTGTTCCTGCTCTTAATTCTTGCAGGTATCACGGGCCAGGCGCAACTAACAAAGCGGGTACAACCTGTATGGTGGTTTGGCGAATCTGCTGCAGCGAACTTTAATCATTACCAAGGCACAACGCAAAAGCTTAACAGCAGCACCATTATTCCTTCGGCCTTTCATACAGGCGATGGTGTGAAGCCGTATTTGTCTTTGCTAACAGAATATCGTCCTAATAAAAGATGGGGCGGTATGCTTAACATAGCCTACGATAATCGCGGCGGGAAGTTTAAAAGTGTAATGGCACCTTGTAATTGTCCGGAAAACTTAACTACCAATCTTAGTTATGTTGCGATTGAACCGAGCATCAGGTTAGCACCTTTTGCTTCATCGTTCTATCTTTTCGCAGGACCTACTATTAGTTTTAATGTGGCTAAAGAATTTACTTATACCCAGGAAAAACAAAGCGATGTAACCGGTGACTGGAGTGATCTGCATAAAACTATTTTATCTGCACAGGCAGGTGCAGGATTTGATTTGCCGTTGTCTGCAAAAACAAGCGGCACACAAATGACGCTTTCTCCTTTTGCATCTTTTCAAACCGATTTTGGTACTGCGCCAAGAAGTATTGAGTCATTGGCAATATATACGATACGAGCTGGTGTGGCATTAAAGTTTGGTACCGGGAAAAAAGCGGCAGTAATTATTCCTGATGCCGTTACCACTACGGTAACACAAACCATCGTTACTCCGGCAGAGAAGGAAATTCAGTTTTCTGTACGTGCTCCTAAGGTTGTTCCATTGCAGCGCCAGGTAAAAGAAACATTCCCTTTACGCAATTCTGTTTTCTTCGATATGGGTTCAACAGAAATACCTAACCGTTATGTAATGCTAAGCCCGACAAGAGCCCTCTCTTTTAAAGAAGAAGAACTCCAGGAAGCACAGCCTGCTAATTTAAGCGGTGGCCGTTCTGCCAGGCAGTTAGCGGTGTATCATAATATTTTAAATATTGTGGGTGACCGCCTCAGATCAAACCCGCAAAGTGCAATTGCATTAGCAGGATCATCTGATAAAAACCCTGCAGAGGGTAAAGTACTTGCCGAAAATGTGAAGCAATATTTGGTAAATACGTTTGGAATTAATGCATCAAGAATTAGTACTGAAGGAAGAGACAAACCTGTTATTCCATCAGAACAACCCGGTGCAATAAGAGAACTTGGTTTATTACGTGAAGGCGACCGCAGGGTTGATATTGAAAGTGTTTCACCAGAATTATTAATGCAGGTTGGTGGTGTTGTATCTCCTTTCCTGAGACCCGTTCAGATAAGAGGAATGGAAGCAGATCCTTTGGATAGCCATGTGATCTTTACTACCACCGGTGCAAGTGATTTATTGAAGTCATGGTCGGTTGATGTAACAGATGATCAGGCAAATGTTCAGCACTATGGTCCGTATACACAGGACCAGGCATCGGTTGCGGGAAAAACTATTTTAGGCAATGCTACACAGGGCAACTATAAGATCGTGATGGTTGGTCAGACAAAAAATGGCATGGCAGTCAGGAAAGAAAGCTCTGTTAGTTTGATGAAAGCGAATGATGCGCTTCAATCAGGATTACGTTATAGTATCCTGTTTGATTTTGACAGATCGAAATCAATCGCTGCTTATGAAAATTTCCTTACGGAAGTTGTAACACCATTAATTCCTGAAAATGGAACAGTGATCATTCATGGTCATACTGATATTATAGGCGAGGAAAAATATAACCTGAACTTATCTCATGACAGGGCAACAGGTGCTCAGCAGATCATTGAGCGTGCATTATTAAAGGCCGGTAAGAAAGGTGTTAAGTTTGAAACCTATGGGTTTGGTGAAGATGAAAGTATGGCGCCCTTCGAAAATAACCTTCCTGAAAAACGTTTTTATAACAGGACAGTTATCATCGATATTGTTGCCAACTAAATGATAGAAGTATTAAACTAGTTGATATTAAAGAACCCGTTCATTGAACGGGTTCTTTATTTTATTCCGCAGCATCCTTACCTGTTTAAATAACTAAATAAGTTTCCAAAGGAGATCATCGTTTTTCTAAGCTCTTCATTTTTTCCTTCCAGCTCTTTCATTGCATCATAACTTTCTTTCATCCCGTCAAGCATGGGCTGAAGTTTGGGATACTGCTCAACTATCCTTATCGCTTCTTCTGCTTTTGGAATGGCAAAAGTGTAAAGCCTGAACGACCGCGGAGGGTCCAGGAAATATTGTTTTATTCCAGTCAGCGTCTTCAGGTCTTCATTCCGGAGCTTCGTCATAGAATACAAAAATAAAACTCCTTGCCGAGTAGTTGGTGATTAACCGGTAATATCCCCGGTAAACGCACTTAATAAATCAAATGAACAATACATCAAGTAAATTTGCAGCATGGTTATCGGTATTTTAAAAGAAATTTTACCGGAAAAAAGGGTTTCACTGCTCCCGGAGCAGGTGACTGCTCTTATGAAAAAGCAGGTACAAATCGTTGTTGAAGAAGGTGCGGGGGAAAGTGCATTCGCTTCTAACCTTCAATACACTACAAATGGCGCAAAAACGGTGACAAGAGCAGAAGTATTTAAGCTGGCTGATATTTTACTTTCTATTAATGCTTTACCTGATCCGGATGTTTTAATGCTTGCTCCCGGAAAAATAATGCTGGGTGTTTACCAGCCTTTATATAAGCCATCGCTGATAGATATTGCTGTTCAAAAACAGTTAACAGTTTTTAGCCTTGATATGTTACCACGTTCAACACGTGCACAAAGTATGGATGTGCTAAGCTCGCAAGCAAACATTGCGGGTTACAGGGCGGTGCTTTTAGCGGCGCAGTTATACCCTAAATATTTTCCGATGCTAATGACAGCAGCTGGAAGTATTGCGCCTGCAAAAGTTTTGATCATTGGTGCCGGAGTGGCGGGACTGCAGGCTATTGCCACTGCAAGAAGAATGGGAGCAGTAGTTGAAGTTTTTGATACAAGGCCAACTGTAAAAGAAGAAGTAATGAGCCTCGGTGCAAAGTTCGTTGAGGTAGAAGGTGCGGCTGATGCTTCAAAAGCAGGTGGCTATGGCGTTGAACAAACTGATGATTACAAAGGAAGACAAGAACAAAAAATAAGTGAGTCGATCGTAAAAGCAGATATTGTTATTACCACGGCACAGATACCTGGTAAAAAAGCGCCACTACTCATCACTTCTTCTATGGTAAATAAAATGAAGAAGGGCTCTGTGATAATTGATCTGGCTGCATCTTCGGGCGGTAACTGCCAGGTAACAAAAAATAATGAGACCATCAATTACGATGGTGTTACTATTGCGGGCTATTCTAACCTTGCTTCTCAAATGCAGTCTGATGCCAGTAAACTGTACGGAAAAAATATATTGAACTTCCTGGAACTGCTGATAGATAAAGACAAAGGGCTGAATTTTAATTTTGATGATGATATTATTAAAGAAAGCTGTGTTTGTTATAAAGGAGAGATCATTAGCAGCAGGATGAAATAGGGTTTTCGGTTTTCAGAATTCGGCTTTCACCAGGATTGATGAACCGGTAACTGAAAACCGATAGCTGAAAACCAAAAACCAATTATGGATACAATTTTCGACTGGATCGCATTGCACCAGCAAATCATTTACATCGTAGTCCTTTCTGTTTTTTTAGGGATTGAAGTAATTGGCCGTGTACCCAGTGTTTTGCATACGCCGTTAATGAGCGGTGCCAATGCTATACATGGTGTAGTAGTAATCGGGGCCATTATTGTAATGGGGAAAGCTGAACAAGGAAACTACGCGGCACTGGTATTAGGTTTCCTGGCTGTAGTGCTTGGAACGCTGAATGTAGTGGGAGGTTTTGTAGTTACAGACAGGATGCTGGAAATGTTTAAAAAGAAAAAATAGTTATCTGGCAGAAAGCGCCGAAAACGCAGAAAGTTTTCTGTGAATTCCGCGAGACAAAATAAAATCAAACACCGCATGAGTTTACTCTCGTTCATTTACCTACTTGGATCGGTCAGTTTTATCCTGGGTTTAAAAATGCTCTCTGATCCTGCGAAAGCAAGAAAAGGAAATTTAATTGCTGCTGCAGGAATGGCGCTTTCAATTATCGGAACTATATTTTTATATCGTGATGATGAAGGCAATGAACTGCATAATTACGGGTGGATCTTTGGCGGAATTATTTTAGGTGGTATCATTGGTACACTGGCTGCTAAGAAAATAAAGATGACAGCCATGCCCGAAATGGTGAGCCTCTTCAATGGTATGGGCGGTGCCTGTGCTATGCTTATTTCAATTGTTGAGTTCAGGCATCTTACCGCTTCATTTGCAATCGATACTTATTCAGACAGGGGATTTGTTTTTTTTAGTACCATACCCGGGGGAGAACTGCTCATCATTATGCTGGGTATGATAATAGGGACCGTTTCTTTTGCAGGAAGTATTATTGCATGGGGTAAATTAAATGGAAAGATCAAAGACTTTTCATTCAGGGGCCAGCACATTTTTAACCTGGTGGTTTTAGCGGTAATCACACTGCTCACGATTTATATTTTATGCTGCCGCCCTGAAGAAACGATCCTGTTTTTTTATACGGTTCTTGTATTATCGGTCGTCTATGGTGTCTTGTTTGTTTTACCGATTGGCGGCGCTGATATGCCTGTAGTTATTTCTTTACTGAATTCGTTTACCGGTGTTGCTGCAGCCTGCGGCGGATTTTTGTATGATAATCCTGTAATGCTTACCGGCGGTATATTAGTCGGTGCAGCAGGGACATTACTTACGATCTTAATGTGCAAAGCGATGAACCGCTCTTTAAAGAATGTGCTGATCGGTTCTTTTGGTGCGCAAGCTGCTAAAGTTGCCGCAGGGCCACAGGGAAATTATAAACAGATCACCATAGCAGATACAGCTGTAGTAATGGCATATGCCAGTAAAATAATAATTGTTCCGGGTTATGGTTTAGCTGTTGCACAGGCGCAGCACGCATGTCATGAACTGGAAAAATTACTGGAAGAAAAAGGCGCAAATGTGATGTACGCCATTCACCCGGTGGCAGGCCGAATGCCCGGTCACATGAATGTATTGCTTGCCGAAGCTGATGTTAGCTACGATAAGCTGATGGAAATGGAACAGGCAAATGAAGTTTTTAAAAATACTGATGTCGTTCTTGTTTTAGGCGCTAATGATGTAGTGAACCCGGCTGCAAAAAAAGATCCGGCTTCACCGATTTACGGAATGCCGATCCTCGAAGTGGAAGAGGCCAAAATGGTGATCGTAAATAAACGAAGTATGAAACCCGGTTATGCAGGGATTGAAAACGATCTTTTCTTTCAGCCCAAAACTTCTATGTTATTCGGTGATGCAAAAGCTGTATTGCAGCAATTGATCGCGGAAATAAAAACCTTGTAATTTTTTATTCTGCCGCTTTTTATTTAGCACATACTTTGCGTTATGCAATTCAGTAAAACGGAAGTAATGAAAGAACAATTACAAACGCATGCTATTGCAGAGTTCGTTAAGAAGACATCCTTTGAAGATATTCCTGCGGATATTACAGAACAATTAAAGCGTCATCTTCTTGATTCTATCGGATCATTTATTTATGCGGTAAACCATCCGAGCGTAGAAAAATTAATTAACCAGGTGAAAGAATTGTCTGCCGGTGGTCCCTGCAAAACGCCGGTTGCGGGAAATATAACAGTAGACAAAGCAGCCGGGTTATATACGGCACTGATACGGTTTCCAGACTTCATGGATAACTTTTTAGCTAAAGAATCGACCTGCCATCCCTGCGATAATATTGGCGCCCTGCTTGCCGCTTCCCAATTACTGGGAAGGAATGGCAAAGATTTTTTAACAGCGATGGCGCTTGGTTACCAGATCGAATGCAGGATGATTGAACAAACACCGGTGATGACAAAAGGCTTTGATCATACCGCTTTACTTTCTTATTCTTTATCGACTGCACTCAGTAAATTATTTGGGTTGAGCGAACAGGAAACAGCGCATGCTTTAGGTATTGCAGGATGTTCCATTAATCCGCTTGTTACAGGCCGTGCATCCTATACATTTGAATGGAAAGGATTCGCCTCTGCGCTGGTAGCACTCGAATGCATGAACATCATTTACATGGCGAAGAATGGCATCACCGGCCCCATACAAATTTTTGATCTTGAACATAAAGGTTTCAAAGAAATTTTTGGGATGGAATTAAAATATGACTGGTCGAAAGAAAATTTTGAACTGATACGCAAATGCATTTTAAAAAGTTATAACTCAGAGGTTCATACGCAGCCTGCTGTTGAAGCAGCATTGGAATTAAAAAATGAGCACCAGCTTATGGCCGGTGATATAGAACAGGTAATCGTTACTACATTTCTTACAGCCTATCATATTGTTGGCGGAGGAGAATATGGTGAGCGTTACCAGGTGTATACAAAAGAACAGGCAGACCATAGCCTTCCATATGTTATGGCAGCAAGTTTATTGGATGGACAATTATACCCCGAGCAATTTTTAGTTGAACGCATAAACAGCGATGATGTGCAGCAACTGTTGAAAAAAGTAAAAGTGCAAACTTCTTCTCCTTTGCATAGACCCGTGAAACTGGCGGGACTCCTAGATAAATACACTGAGGCTTATCCTGATAAAACGATGACGAAGGTTGAGATCAAATTAACCGGCGGAAAAAAAGTGCAAAAAGAAAAAGAAGATTACAAAGGATTTTTCACCCGTGCATTTACCTGGGACGATACGATAGAAAAGTTTAAAAAGATGAGCGGCAAAAACGCAAAGAAAAAATTGCAGACACAGGTTATCGAAATAATAGAGGACCTGGAGAACCGAAATATCGGAGAACTAATGGATTTGCTGGCGACAATCAGGTAATGCCAGGCAGTCGGGATAGCGCACTTTTATATTCAAGGCATAGTTCAAAAGAGGAAAGTGTTGTAAAGAAAATGCAAAAAACGGGGAAGTATGATTGTAGACATTTTCCTCATTCATCCACGGATACAGAAAAATTGTAAGCTTGCTTTTCCGCTTTTCCAATTGGAAGGAGATAAAATTTAAATTCCCGGTTAAGTTTCATACCGCGCAGCATATAAACTTTTTCAAAGGATACTTGGATGAAATAAAGGCAGTTAGGCCGGTTGAAGACTATGTTAATGAGTTATTATCCTTAAGCAAGCTGTCATAATTTTTATTTTTTTATGTTTAAAACGACCACAACGACCGGCCCGGGCCAAGTTTTTGTATAATACTGATCATGAAATTAAATACCGGGGCAGAGTGGCAGACATCTAACGCTGATATTTTCTGGGGCGAGATTGCTGCCTGTGAACACGTAGTGCAGATATATGAGCAGGACGCTATTTTTCTTGATTCACTTGCGGGTTTTGTAGGCGGTGGTATTAACTCTGGCGATTGCGTGATTGTAATTGCAACAAAAGAGCACCTGCAGGCCCTGGATACAAGACTTAATAATTATGGTATACAGGTAGATGCTCTGGTTGAACATGGACGATATATTCCACTTGATGCAGAAAAAACACTCGCTAAATTTATGGTTGATGGCTGGCCAGACGAAACACTGTTTATGAAAACAGTATCAGGGTTGCTTACAAGAGCCAAAAAGCATAATACACAGGTGCGTGCATTCGGAGAAATGGTGGCACTGCTTTGGGCGAAAGGTTGCAGCGGCGCTACCGTTCAGCTTGAACACTTATGGAACAAGTTCTGCGAGACAGAAGCATTCTCTCTTTTCTGCGCTTATCCTAAGGCGGGCTTTACAGATGATATAGATTCTTCTTTAAAACATATCTGCTGTGCACATTCTAAAATGATAACAAGTTCAGACAATTCGCTTACACAAGTCACTTACAGAAATGTCTGACCTTACACGATCAAACATTCCATAAGCTGTAATTCTATTTAACGTTCCACTTGAAAAGTCTTATTCCTAAAAAGGAAAATATTCCTGCATAGACCAGCGTAAGAACTAATGCCGTCAGTGCGTGCTGGTCCCATGTGCCGGGCTTCATGCTGGCAGACAGAATTGCTTTAACCGTTCCATAAGGCGACCACTGAACAATCTCTTTTAACTTTTCTCCTAACAACCCGGTTTCTCCAAACATTCCTACCATGATGAATACAAAATAAACCAGCCGGGAAGTTGAGTTTACTGTTTCCGCATTTTTTAAAAGTCCGGCAATCATTTGCCCCAGCCCCAGGTAGAGTGCGCCACCTACCATAGCCGCAATAAAAGTAAGTAGATAACCGGCGGGTGATAAAGTAATATTGCTCTGGTTGTAAGCCACCACAAAAACAATCGTCGTTAATAACAGGATCATTGCGAGTTGCACCGCGAGGCGGCTGATCATGATCGTCCATGTGGGAACGGGCGCCACCCGCAAACGCTGGAACACGCCTTTGTCACGGTCTCTTGCGAGCGCATTGGCATAACCCATTAACCCGATCGCCGTAAGGCCAACACTGATGCAGGTTGACAAAACGAATGTGGGTCCGATCTTATCAATTGCACCTTTCCAGGAAATCAAAATAATTATCGGAACTAAAAGAACGAGGATAACAGAACGGCGGTTTCGCCATTGCGTTGTAAAATCATAACGCAGTAATATGGACAGCGCCTTTACGGGAGATTGTATAGTAGTTTGCATGTTTTGATTATTTTTTTATGAACGTATGGCACGCCCTGTTAACCCAATGAAAACATCTTCCAGTGTAACCTTTCCTTTGCGTGAAGCTTTGATCACTTCCGGTTCATTTCGATAACGTTCGATGAGAACCTGAGGCTCACCGGTTTCTATAATGCGGCCATGGTCTATGATCGCAACGTTGTCGCACACCGCTTCTGCTTCTTCCATTGAATGCGTGGTTAATAAAATACCATGACCCTTTTCCCGCATGGATTCTATGCGGCCCCACAATTGCCGGCGTGACTGCGGATCGAGACCTGTTGTTGGCTCATCTAATAACACAAGCTGCGGATCATGTATGGTGGCAATGAATAATGAAACTCTTTGTTGCTGACCTCCTGAAAGCTGGCTGTATTTTTTATCCTTTGCATCTTCCATCTTTATCTCCGTAAAAATATTATTCAGTCTTTGATCTGAAAGTTCAACACCATAGATGCCGGCGTATAACTGTATGATCTCTTTCACTTTTAATTCGGGCTGAAAACTGGTGGACTGCAATTGTACACCCATGTTTGCACGGGCATATAAAGGTTGTTTTTTCAGATCATAACCTGCAACGGTGATCGTACCCGAAGCCGGCTTAAGCAATCCTTCAACTGCGCTGAGCGTACTTGTTTTACCGGCGCCGTTTGGTCCCAGTAATCCAAAAATTTCTCCGCCTTTAACGCTGAATGATACATCCTGCACTGCCCGTACCGCTCCATACGATACAAAAAGATTTTCTACCTGTAAAATGCCTGGTTGATTCATATTAACTGTTTAGGGTGCCTGTTAGGTACAAATGTTTACTAATTGTTACACTCACAGCGAATTATTTTTAAAAAACTTTTTTATCCTTTATTGTAACAATACAAGCTAAGTTGTAACTAGTAATTAAAACTATTAAACCCTTGCAAAAAGGCGAACACGGTAAGGAGTTCGAAAGGCTCATAAAGGAAAATGAATTGCTGATCTATAAGGTCTGCAGGATATATGCCTTATCGATGCCGATATAAAGGATCTCTTCCAGGATATCGTGCTACAGCTTTGGAGGTCGTATCCAAATTTCAGGGGCGATGCAAAATTCAGCACCTGGCTTTACAGGGTGGCAATCAATACGGCGATCAGGGGAATAAAAAAGAAAAAGGATTTTATCAGCAGTTTCGAACCTGCTGATCTTCCTGTGCTGGCTGCCGATGATGAAGGCATCATAAAAGAAGAGCAGTTGCAGGATATGTACGTGGCGATCGAACATTTAAATGAAATAGAGAAAGCCATTATCATGCTTTACCTGGAAGATCGATCTTATGAAGAAATGGAAGAAGTACTTGGTATATCACAGGGAACGCTAAGGGTAAAGATGAACCGTATTAAAGACAAATTAAGGCAACTCACAAAACAACAACATGGAGCTTGAAGAATTAAAACAGCAATGGAGAGAAGCGACAACTAACCGTATGGTTCCTTCGCCCGTTATTTCTGAATTAATGCAGCGAAAGATCAGCGCGCCTTTGGATAAGCTGAAGCGGACATTCAGGAAAAGCCTGGTACTTGTACCTGCGATCTTTATTTATTTTATTATTTTTTTCTCAGGTAAACACGATCTTTTTTCGCAGTTATTAATGTGGGCCTATATCGTTATCTGCATCCTGTTGTCGGTTTATTTCTATATTAATTTCCGGCTCCTTAATGCCATGCAGAAAATGGATCATCCGGTGATGGCAACACTTGAAAAACAGGTAAGTTTTTTAGAGACCGGTATCAAATGGAGGCTGATCATTTTCAGATCGGTCTTTATACTATTTCCTCTGGTACTTGAACTGGTGATGTATTTTAATAAAAATGAAAGCAGTATTACCAGGTGGCAGCATCATTCCATCCGGGAGCGGATCTTATGGTATACCACGTTCTTTGCCCTTTTTTATTTTATGAGTAAGTATATGATCCGCTATAAATACCTGAAGCCCGTTCAACAATTAAAAGAAATATTGAAACAGGCGGAATAAAAATCATCAGGCTAATTATTCGAATCTACCCCCCCCCCCGGTAAGCGGGACGTAGCAATGGAAAACAGAACCCTGGCCGGGCTCACTTTCGGCAGTAATAAAACCATTATGAGCGTCCATGATTTTCCTGCACATGGCCAGACCCATACCGGAACCGCGGTATACATTTTTTGGATGAAGCCTTTCAAACATGATGAATATCCGGTCGATCTCATTTTGCTCAAAACCGATCCCATTATCCTTAACTGATAATTTCAGGTATTGCTCACCCGGCTCACCCATATTACCCAATTCATCGTCACCGGAAATTATCGAGACCCCGATTTTAATTAATGGCTTCTGATCCTGGGGCTGAAATTTTAAAGCGTTATCCAAAAGGTTAACTACTAATTGTTCAATCATGTCTGCATGACCGGTCACAGCGGGCAAATCAGCATATTCTATCTCTGCATCCCGGGCTGTTACTTTTTCGTAGAGAATATCTTTTGCTTTTTT
>JAQBNK010000143.1 GCA_028288595.1 Chitinophagaceae bacterium | reverse complement strand
TAAAAATCAAACAAAAGGCATTTTTACAATTCTTGCTTTTACCGGATTGCTCCTGATAGAAATATAGATCTCATTTTCAAGCGAGGCATGTTCAATATTTATATATGCCATTCCTATCGCCTTATTTAGAGAGGGCGCCTGTGTGCCACTCGTAACCTTTCCAATCACAGTTCCTGCCGCATCCACTACCTGGTAATCATGACGCGGGATTCCTCTTTCAATCATCTCAAAGCCAACCAGCTTTCTGTTTACACCAGCAAGTTTTTGTTTTTCAATTATTTCTTTTGCAGTGAATGGCACCGGCTTATTTAATTTGGTTATCCAGCCGAGCCCTGCTTCTAAAGGGGAAGTAGTATCATCAATATCATTTCCATAAAGACAATAACCCATTTCCAGCCTTAATGTATCTCTTGCCCCGAGACCTATTGGCTTAAGACCCTGCGGGTCGCCAAGTTCAAAAATCGAGTTCCATATTTTTTCAGCGCAGTCGCCGCTATCTTCAAAATAAATTTCTACTCCGCCGGAGCCCGTATACCCGGTTGCAGAAATAAGCACATTGCTAACGCCTGCAAAAGTTCCTTTCACGAACGTGTAATATTTAAGATTGAGGATATCAATGCCGGTTAATGGTTGTAAAATTTTCGCGGCGTTCGGTCCCTGGATAGCAAGGAGGCAGGTTTTTTCACTGATGTTATGCATTTCAACATTTGCGGAATTATGACTGCTGATCCAGTTCCAGTCTTTTTCTATGTTGGATGCATTTACAACCAGCATGTAAACTTTATTTTGCTCGATGCAATACACGATCAAGTCATCAACAATTCCCCCTTCATTATTGGTAAGGCAACTATACTGTGCTTGTCCGTTAATAAGCTTCGACGCATCATTTGTAGTTACATGCTGAATAAGATCGAGTGCATCGGCGCCTTTCAAAATAAATTCACCCATATGGCTCACATCAAAGACGCCTGCATTATTTCTAACTGTAGCATGCTCATCATTAATGCCCGTATAACTGATGGGCATATTGTAACCTGCGAACTCAGCCATTTTAGCACCCGCCTGTATATGCTTGCGGTAAAAAGGTGTATTCTTTATTTCGTGTTTCATAAGGAGGCAAAAATAAGAGCTTCATTTGTTATTACACGAATTAGACTGAATAAGGGGATTTCATCTCATGGGGCATAGATAGATACCGCCGCAAAGAAGGAATTATTATGCCTTAGGAAGTTTACTCATATCCATATAAAGCATGTTCCAGCGATGGCCATCAGGATCAGCAAAAGCAAAACCATACATCCATCCCTGGGACCAGCCGGGTTTACCGAATATAGTAGCCCCTGCAGCCTCCGCTTTCTTTGCCATCTCATCTACTTCTTCAACACTTTCAGCATCAAATGAAAGTAACACTTCATTGCCTTGTTTCGTATCGGAGATCTCATTTTGTACAAAACCTTTAAACATCGGTTCTTCAAAAAGCATCACCACTATATTCTTTGACCCCACTAACAAACTAGCGGAAGTATCGCTGTTGCCATGTTTAGTATTAAAAGAAAATCCGAGTTCTCCGAAAAATGCTTTTGACTTTGCAACGCTTTTCACCGGTAAGTTGATCCATAATTCTTTTGTCATATTATCCTCTTTAGTGTTTAGTAATATTACAAACATAGCCATAGCCCTTCAAAGCAAGGGAGGTATAAATCGACAATTTGAGTGGTTGATTGCGACAAACCAAAGGGGTTAGGAGAAAGCAGATAGTCAACGGATAAACAACATTATAAAGAGGCTGCTTTTATATTTTCAACCACCATTCCTGTTGCGGGTAAACTTTATCGAGCAGAACGGGTTCGCCAATTAAGGGCGTGGTTATTTTTGCCCCTCTTTCATCTGCACATTTTTTTACACGCTTTATCGGTTCATCCCATGGATGTAAAGAGATCGCAAACTTACCCCAGTGTACAGGCAGTAGCCATTTTGCACCCAGGTCGATGCAGGCCTGGACGTTCTCTTCAGGCATCATGTGTATGTAGGGCCATGCTTCATTATACTGGCCGCATTCTAAAATGGCAATATCGAAAGGGCCATAGTTTTCACCGATGGTTTTAAAGTGAGAATCATAGCCACTATCTGCGCCGGCATAAATTTTATGGGTTGATGTTCTCAGAATAAAAGACGACCACAATGTTTGGTTGCGTTTAAATGTTCTTCCTGAAAAATGCCTCGCAGGCGCCGCTGTAATTTCTATGCCGTCAAATATTTTGCTTTGCCACCAGTCCAGTTCAGTGATGATATTTTCATTAAAGCCCCAGTAAATAAGATGAGCACTAACACCGGGCGAAGTGCAGACCTGCTTTACTTTGGGTTTCAATCCCAGGAGTGTTTCGTAAGCCAGGTGATCATAATGATCATGCGAAATGATAAGGAGGTCTATCTCCGGCATGTCATCAACACTATAAAAATTTGTTCCGGGAAAACTTTTGGTGGTAAATGAAAATGGCGAAGCATGCCCGCTGAAAACAGGGTCAACTAAAATATGCTTTCCATTGATCCTGATTAAATACGAAGAGTGTCCGAACCAAACAATAGCAGGATGATCAGCAGGTAAATTTTTTAAATCAGTTCTTATAAAGGGAAGAGGTGATGCGGGTGTGGTATTTTTTGGTTTTGTAAAAAACTTCCACATGAGTTTCAGCATGGGTTCTTTTGATGCCATCATTTCCGTCTCACTCAAATTCTGAAAACTACCATTACGGAAATTTGGGGACTGCTGAATTTTCTCAAGCAGCTTCCCTGAAGGATTTTTTCCTAATGTTTTTAATATAGCCATGGGTGATTAGCAAATTAGTTAATAAGCGGGTTAGCAAATGAAAGAAATTGGTGAGTAGGATGTTTTGCTTTTAAAAATAATCAGAGTGTCTTACCTGTGCTTTTAATAAATGCATCGCCGCGTATTCGTAATTGGCTTTCAAGGTTCGCTTTAGTCCTCGGTATTATTTTAACGATGGTTAATCTCCCGGGTTTTTTCAGGTAGCTAAAATCACTGCCCGGGATTAAAACGATCTTTAAAATATATGAAGAATCAATTCTGAATGCCGACGTGTCTTTAATAAATTCATTATCCAGCATATAAAGAGCAGTTCCACGAGTTTTGATTTTGTAGTTGGCTATTATTTCTTTCATCGTTAGAAAATGAAAGGACCCGGGATTTTTTGTTGTAATATATATTCTGCCATTCGGATATTTCGAATCGTCCTTTCCAACCGAGATTTTTGTCATCATATCCGGATCAAATTCAAAAATAGTATTTCCAATATTTACTGAATCCAGGAAAATTGCGGGCTGCGATGTTGTAGTATTTTTAGCTGACCGTTTTCTTTGGGCTGGTACAGCAACTGAAAAGGAAATGCACAAAAGAAGGAGGAATATTTTCATGATGATTTTTTTAGCCGCATCCGAAGTATGTCTTTAATAAGACAATTATTTTTTTAATACGCTGGTTTATCAGCAATATCCATCTATACCAGCAAATCACCTTCTGTCATTTTTAGCTGTAAAATGATCTGCCTGTTCCTAATTTCCATCACCATAAACCTCGGTATGAAATTAAAGCTGTCATTTCTTATTACCTGTATTGTTTTTTTTGCCAGGACAAATGCACAGGATCCCAACGCTTTTATGCAATCGGCTTTAAACGCACAGGGTGACTGGAGCAAGGTGAAGTCTTTTCATTATGCGCAAAAGAGAACCAGTTATAACAAATGGCAGCAATATCAATTCGTGAACGGGCAACCCAACAATGATAATGCAGTGTACGATATTGATTTCGAAACGGGCCGCTATCGTAATCAAGTTATCAGCCGCTACCAGGGCGGTTACGAATTTAATTTTGTAACCATCGGCAAAGATTCAACGCGATACCTGTACGATGCAGACTTCTCCCGTAACGGTAAAGTTTTAGTGAAGCAAGGTCCGGCTGCATATACCGCCAATAAAGGAACAGGTCTTGGAAATCTTCCATATTATCTTTTAAAGATCGCTATCGAAGCAAAGAATCCGTTTACTATCCAAACCGCCAATGATGAAGTAAGCGTTACAAGAGAAATTCCTAATAACGGCTCGCAGACATTTGTTTTTGATGAGAAGAATTTACATCTAAAGAAAATAATAAGGGTTCTTGCGCAAAGATCAGAACGTTTATTTTCTGATTACACAACGATCGATGGTTTGCTGGTGCCACGGCAAGTGGTACAGTATTTTGCCAATGGTGATGTTGCCGCCGCGGATAAAGTTGAAGCATTCACAATAAATCAACGGGTAGATCCTTCCCTCTTTGTTATACCTGCGGTTTATACGGAACAAGTCGCCGCTGCGCCAAAGCCGCTGTCTGCGAACGAGATCGCAAAAGATGTTTTTTTGATTGAAGGTGTAGGTGGAGACAGGAATATCGTTTTCGTTAGCATGAATGATTATGTGGTGTTAACAGAAGCGCCGCTGTCTCCCGATATTGCAAAAGCTGTTATCGATGTGGTACATAAAACATTGCCCGGCAAGCCCATCCGCTATGTTCACCTGTCGCATTTTCATAATGATCATATTACCGGTATACGCCAACTGGTGCATGAAGGAGCGACGATCATTTGTACACCAGCGATGCAGGCTCCCATACAAGCTATACTGGATGGGGAACTCGGCAATTTTAATGATGATTATTCCAAATCAAAAGCCATTGCGAAGTTTGAAACTTTCGAAGACCTGAGAATTTTATCTGATGATGCGCACCGGGTAGAATTTAGGGAAGTGCCCAACTCGCATGTGCAGGGAATGTCATTTATGTATTTACCAGAAGAGCAGATCATTTACGAAGGAGATTTATACAGTCTGCCCGAAGACGGCACCATCACCAAACCCATTGCAGTTAATAAAGAGTTTAATGATTACCTGCTGAAAAATAAGATCGTTTATAAACGAATGGTGGGTCATCACGGAGGAGGTAACATTACACCCGGCATGTTTAACACAATGATGAAGATGAAATAAATTCCGATTATTTCATACAGCTTTTGTCTTTGAATACACTCATCCCGCCTGCCATATTCGTCACATTAGTAAAGCCGTTCTTGTTTAATAAATAAGAAGCCTGCGGACTTCTGTGGCTATGTGAACAATAAACGATTATTTCCTTATTCTTTAAATTAGATATTGTTGATAATTTATTTTCCAGTTGCTGCACAGGAATATTAATTGCGTTCTTTAAACTGCCAAAGTTTGGATCAGCCTTTCCATCAAATTCTTCTTTGGTTCTTACATCTAATAAAACCACGGCAGGATGTTTTCTTACATAATCGCACAGGTCTGATGGCTGAATGGTTTTAAACTTTATCGTATTCGCATTTACCAGCTCCATGTTACAGCCGGGGCACTTTCCCGGGTGAGTATAAGTTTCTTTATCACAATCGTAACCGCAGGGAAGACATTTATAGAGCACGGTTTGTTTTTTATTTTGATGGACTGATGCCGCTGCGATAACAGAAATAGCCACGGCCATTATTATGAAACTAAATTTGGATGTTGTGTTCATGATGTTAAGTTACCGTGTAAATAAAGTAAAACATCCCGGCACCTTGCATTTGCTCGTCCAGTCGAATTAAGGTTGAAGGAGACCGGGTTCTATACCAGGCTGTCCTGCGTTTTACCCGGGTAAACCCTGTTTCGGGCCGGGATGATGCGGCTTTTACCTCCGGAAATGCAGTTTCAACCCGGGATGGCTAACCTATTAAGGAAATACAACTACACCCGGAGCATAACTCAATTACCCTTTTTGGTTAATTCAATTATACCTGCACCATAATAGAATTAATGCCAGGGTATAAATGGCCCACCTGTTTGCCCCATGCAATTATGGCTTGAGGGAAATACAATTATACCGGCGGGTAATACGAATTATGCTTTTAGAGAAATACAATTAGGCTTGAAGGGTAGCTGAGTTATAGGCGGGGATAATTGATATATATCTTAAATATAAACTTCAGGTAGTTGCCCGATGAACCACGGAGTTTATTGGAAGCGGCGAAGGAGTTATAAACCTGCAAGTAATTTCTGATACGCCGAGTCGCTGAACCCACCTTGTTTCTTACTGATAATATTTCCATGCTGGTCCGTTAAAAAGACAATCGGCACCACGTGGACGTCATATGATGTACTCATCAAAACACGATCGGTGTCTTTCACAATCAATTGTTTCCACGGCATATTTTCTTGTTTGATCGTGGCCTTCCAGTTCCGGAGATTTATATCCAGCGATATACTTGTGATAGCGAGGCCCTTATTATGATATTGCTGGTATATCTTTTTTAGCTGCGGTATTTCTTCAATGCAGGGCCCGCACCAACTTGCCCAGAATACAATCAAATTAAATTTCTGTGTAGTATCAAGAATCTTTTCTTTCTTATTTGCGGGGGTGGAAAGGGCCATATTTAAAACCGTTTTAGAATATTTATCCCTGTTCTTTATATAAAACTGGAATTCAGAAAAGACAGTTGAGTTTCTCACCTCATTATTAAAAGTCTTAAGCAAATAGTTTAATTCGGCAGGAGAATAATCCTCGCGGGCCTTAGCAAGTGTTTCCAGTAAAGAAAGAGAATAAGGATAGGCTTCAATTTTTTCTTTGTATAACTCCAGTGCTTTCTTGCGGGCATCCGTATTCGCTGTGTAAGGAAGTGAAAAACTGAACTGATAGTTCTTATGCAAGGACTCAGATTGTTTTCCTCCTTTGAATCGCGGAAAAGGTCCCCTGTTAAATCTTTCTCCTTCAATTATTGTTTCGCCGGGTTCGGCATAAAGGATTGACCGCACCATTTCCTTGTTATAAGGATCTTCAAAACCAAGTGTGTTTAACTGCGGAATGTTATCCTCCGTATCCCGAACACAAAGTATTACCTGGAACGGTTGTTTGTTCTTAAAAGGAATTGAAAAAGAAAAGTTACCATTTGTCACTTCACTGGAATCTAATAAATGATCCATTGTGCCGGCCTCTTGCAAAAATATTTTTTCTTTTTTAAGATCAGTGATATGACCTTTTATGATCGCTCTGTCAGTCGGTGGGGTTTTATGACACGCACAACAGAACAAATACAAAACGCACAAAATAAAAATAAACCTGGCTGACTTTATAACGGGTTGCATATGCAGTTAGCTTATCTTCTTTTTACCAAAAGATGAATATTGCCATTCACATCGCTCTTAATGACTTCATAATTTGGTAAGTTTTGAAAAAGTTTTGTCAGGGTTTTATATCCGAAAGCTCTTGAATCAAAACTGGGATCGATCTTTCTAAGATTTAAACCTACCTGAGAAATGTAGGCTTGTTCTTCCTCCCCCGTGGATATGTCAAAAGCCTTGTCAATAATAGTCAGGTCTATTTTTTCTTTTGAAGCATTCTTCCCGGGTGTGTTTTTAGATGGCTTGTTATTTTTATGATTGAGTTTTTTCGCTTCCGGCGTCGCATCCGGTTTTGGTTCAATGTTTTCCGTAAAAGTAAAAACATCACAAGATTGAATAAAAGCAATAGGGGTAGTTTTACGACCAATTCCCATTACAAAAACCCCTTGTTCCCTTATTCTTTTTGCCAGGCCGGTATAATCGCTGTCGCTTGAAACAATGCAAAAGCCATCAATGTTTCTTTCATGCAAAATATCCATGGCATCAATTATCAGCGCCCCGTCGGTAGAATTTTTGCCAATGGTGTAAGCAAATTTTTGAATAGGATTAAACGAATATTGATTAGTGGGTTCTTTCCATCCATTCATTTGAGTGATGGTCCAATCGCCATAGATCCTGCGAATAGTAGCTTTTCCATATTGGGCTACTTCCTCCAGAATTTCTTTTAAAAGTTTTGGCTGTGCATTATCGCCATCAATCAGTACGGCTATTTTAAAGTTTTTATCCATTGACCTGGGTTTTATCGAGGCGGCTTATCATAAATTAAAATTAGCGCATTAACGGATTGGTGAGTTAGCGAATTAGCGACGAACTCTTCAATTATTTAATTCCGCTACCAACAAACGCAGATAATTTGCCGGCAACTATTCCTGTTCCAAATTGTTCTATAATTTTTTTCTCCATTTGTTCAGCCATTGGTTGCAACGCAGCCGGGTCTTTATCAGCCACCTCTTTACCTAAAGAATGTTTCAATACAAACCCGTTTACCAAATGCATGGCCGAAGGTGCGCTTCCATCCAGCATTACATTTTCAACTTTAGTATTAGTGAACCCTGCGTTCTGCAACAAGGATAATTGCGCCTTGTCATTCATAGAAAAAGGAACCAAAAAACGGGTGAGATCCTCTCCCTTAAAAAAAGGAATGATGGTATCATCAAAAACAATTTTCAATAAAGGCATGCTTGCTGTGCGGTCCCAGGTATTGAGGAGAAATTGTCCCCCCGGTTTTAAAACCCGGAACGCTTCGTTAAACCCTTTTTGTTTATCAGGCAAAAACATCATCCCATACTGGCAAACCACGTAATCAAAACTGTTGTCAGCAAAAGGTAGTGACTGTGCATCTGCAACCTGGAAGATAATATTGGCTTCACCATGTTTTTGTTTTGCGAGTTCCAGCATATCCGGGCTGATATCGGTTGCGATCAGTTCAGCATCTGCACGCAGGCGGTTGCGTAAATGCCGGGTTACTCTACCGGTTCCGGCAGCTACTTCAAGCACACGGTTGGCTTTAGAAGGATCTATGCGTGAAGCCATATTTTCTGCATATGGCTCGAATAAAAAAGGGCCGAGATACGTATCATAATTAATGACACCCTCAGCGGAGAATTTAAAAACAGTTTTTTCCATGAAGTAAGGTAGAAAAGAATGCGTTCATTGTCAAGGCCGCACTCCTACCTCCTTCATGGTCTTTATTTCTTAATGGGTTTTATAACAGGGGATGGATATATGCGATGCCTAGAGCACTCATTTTAATAATCACTGTAAAATATTATAATGATCCTTTTTTAAGTTGCGAAAGCATCTCCTCTACATTCTTTGGAAAAAAGTTATAATAACCGCCCGGTGATTTATAGGGCTCTATGTTAGGCGTGCCACTCTGGTTCACGGTCTGGAAATAATCTCTCTTGGCATCGGGGATCTTGGATGTGTATTCCCGCTTAAATTCTTTAGCGTCAGTTAAAACAAGCGTATGCTTAACACCTGCATTTGTTACCAGGTTGATCTCTGCACCGATGTTATAACCCAGCGTCACCAGGAAAATATTACCCGTAAAAGCGGTCAGTCCTTTGCTGTCTTCGTGCCTTACCAAATTATAAAACGGCGTCTCGAATCGGTTGCCCCTCACTTTTATTTCAATTGTAAAATCCGGGCTTTTTTCTTTTAGGTCTTTCTCTTTTAAAAAAGGGAAAAAGGCAGGCATGTTAATAGTAGCGTCCTGCAGGCGCGTGTTAAGTGAAGCATCTATATAACGAAAGACAACACGATAAGAGCTGAGGTTGCGGGTAAGGCTATCCATGATCCGGTAATGATCATTGAAATTAATTTCCTGTGCTGAGCAATCGATGGAGTAAACAAGGGCGATAAAGAAACATAGTTTTCTCATGGGGGCTGAATGAATTAAAAAGATAAGATTAAAGTTGGGAAAAAGAGAAATTAGAATACGCTGCGGCAACAATTATTGTTGTTTATAATTTAAAACGAATTTTTCACAGTTCCCTCGCCGCTCTTTTCGTAAATTGCACAGTTCATTTATGCCGTTTAAACTTCATTCTCCATATCAGCCATCCGGCGATCAGCCTTCAGCCATCCACCAGTTGACAGAAGGAATTATGCAGGGTGAAAAATACCAGACCTTGTTAGGTGTAACAGGTTCCGGTAAGACCTACACAATGGCAAACGTGATAGAGAATGTGCAGAAGCCAACGCTGGTGCTTACACATAATAAAACGCTCGTAGCGCAGTTGTATGGCGAGTTCAAACAATTTTTCCCGGAGAATGCAGTCGGGTATTTTGTAAGCTATTACGATTACTACCAGCCCGAGGCTTACATGCCCGTGCGTGATGTATACATAGAAAAAGATCTCAGCATTAATGAAGAGCTCGATAAATTAAGACTGCAGGCAACTACACAATTATTAAGCGGACGCAGGGATATTATTGTAGTTGCGAGTGTTAGCTGCATCTATGGCATTGGTAATCCCACCGATTATGAAAACGGAATTATTCGCTTAAGTAAAGGACAGGTTTTATCACGCCAGGGATTTTTGCATAACCTCGTTAACTCATTATATAACCGCAGCACAGTAGATTTTACAAGAGGAACATTTCGGGTGAAGGGCGACACAGTCGATATCAATCTTCCTTACCTCGATGTGGGTTACCGCATTACTTTTTTTGGTGATGAAGTGGAAGAGCTGGAAAGCTTCGAGGTGCAGACAGGAAAAAGAATTGGTGTGATGGAAAACGCTGCGATCTTTCCTGCCAACTTATACATCGCTCCGAAAAATATGATGCAGCAGATCATGTATGAGATACAGGATGAGATGGCCGCTCAGGTAGAATATTTTAAACAGCAGGGGAAATTTATTGAAGCGCAAAGAATAAAAGAAAGAGTTGAGTTTGATTTAGAAATGATACGTGAACTGGGATATTGCAGCGGTATAGAAAATTATTCAAGATTTTTTGACAGGCGGGTCCCCGGTTCAAGGCCATTCTGTTTACTGGATTATTTTCCGAAGGATTTTTTATGTGTGATCGATGAAAGTCACCAGACCATACCACAGGTTGCCGGCATGTATGGGGGTGACCGTAGCCGTAAATTGGTTTTGGTTGATTATGGTTTTCGTTTGCCAAGTGCACTGGACAACCGGCCGCTTAATTTTCATGAATTTGAAAACATGGTGGGTCAAACAGTTTTTGTAAGTGCAACACCGGGAGATTATGAATTAGAAAGAACAGGGGGAGTTGTCGTTGAGCAGGTGGTGAGACCAACGGGTCTATTAGATCCGCCAATTGAAGTTCGCCCGAGTGTGAACCAGATAGATGATCTGTTAGATGAAATTGATAAGCGTGTTACCAAAGGTGATCGTGTTTTGGTAACGACACTTACCAAACGCATGGCTGAAGAAATGGATAAATATCTTGGCCGTATCAATATTAAAAGCAAATACATTCATAGTGATATCGACACACTGGAACGTGTTGAAATATTAAGAGAGTTACGTTTAGGCGTTATCGATGTTTTAGTTGGCGTGAATTTATTGCGTGAGGGATTAGATCTTCCCGAAGTTTCTTTGGTTGCCATTCTTGATGCAGATAAAGAAGGATTTTTAAGGAATGAAAGATCGCTTACACAAACCGCAGGACGGGCCGCAAGAAATGTTGATGGGCTCGTTATATTTTATGCTGATAAAATGACGGAGAGTATGCAGCGAACAATAGATGAAACTGCAAGAAGAAGAGAAAAACAAATGGAGTATAACCTGGAACATGGTATTACACCGAAAACAATTTTTAAGTCAAGAGAGCAGGTGTTTGCGCAAACATCGGTGTTAGATATTAAGGGTTATGATGAAAAAAATCCTTATGCTATACTAGATGATGCACCAACATTAGCCGCGGAAGAGCAGGCTGTTTATACCACCATTCCTCAAATGGAAAAAGGGATCAGCAAAATAAAAAAGGAAATGGAGAAGGCCGCAAGAGACCTCGATTTTATAGAAGCGGCAAGGTTAAGAGATGAAATGTTTAGGATGCAGAAGGAATTAGAACGAATGAAGCAGTAGCTTTTTATGTTGAATTTTGAATGATGAATTTTGAATGGCGAAAGCGGAGAATATTGCTTTTTCATTTCAATCTATAATATTCAACCTTTAACATGGCTCCAACAGACGGTAAAGCGGGCATGATAATGGCACTACTAACCCTATACTTTAAATTTTGAATAAATACATTAAAAGGATCTGGAAGGGATTTGCCATTTTTCTTGGCATTATACTGCTTCTCTATTTTGCGCTATTCATCTACGTTTCAGTTAATAAGCAATCCATCATTAAGCAGGTTTCAGCTAAGATCAGTTCGCGGCTAAGCGGGGATGTAACGATTAAGAATGCGCAGTTAAGTTTCTTTACCCACTTTCCCCAAATAGCGGTAGTGCTGGAGGGAATTAACATCCGGGACAGTGCATTTATCAAACACGGTCATACTTTTTTTGAGGCTGGTAAACTATCAGGAAGCCTCGGGTTAATGGCACTCATCGGAAAAAAGGACGCCTTAAATGGCATTCGTATTGAAAATGCAACGATCTATCTTTTTACAGACAGCACCGGTTATACAAACGATTATCTTTTAAAAGGCAAAAAAGACAGCAGTAAGGTTTCCGGGTCTTCAAAGAGCAATCTGAAATTTATTACACTTAAGAATACGAGGCTGATTGTAGACAACCAGCAAAGAGCAAAAAAGATCGATGTTAATTTCCTGAATGCACAAGGCGATATAAAAAGCAGTGATAGCATTTTACATGTTCTTCTTTCGGCAGATGCGTTTTCCCACCAGTTAGGATTTAACCTGGACAAAGGCTCTTATCTTATTGAGAAAACGGTGAAGGGTGATTTTGATATCAGCTATAATAAACTGCACAATATATTTTCTTTCCAGACGGATGATGTATCGATCGATAAACATTCTTTTAAATTAAAGGGCGCATTTTATTTTAATGATGACCGCCATTTCGATCTGGATATTTCAACCAAAAATATTGAGATGCCTTTTGGGCGTGCCTTACTGACTAAAAAAATATCGACTGCTATTTCTATTATTTCACTGGACAAACCGGTGAATGTAGAAGCGGCGATAACAGGTCCGCTTGGTGGCGGCGAACCTAAAGTGAATGTTAGCTGGTCTGGCAAAAATGCAAATGTGCAGACGCCGATCGTAAATTTCTCTAATTGCAGTTTTACCGGAAGCTATAATAATGAACTCGAAAAAGGAAAGCCACGCAATGATGAAAATTCAAGAATAGAATTGCACGGACTTACCGCTAACTGGGAAGGCTTCGATATCTCATCCAAAAATGTTTATATCGATAACCTGGTGATACCTGTAATTAATTGTGATGTTCGATCGAAGTTTAATTTAACAACGCTGAACAATGTTTTGCAGAGTAATTCTATTCAGTTGAAAGAAGGTAATGGCGAACTGAACATACTTTATAAGGGCCCCCTGATGGGAACTGGAAATGTTACACCATTCATTACCGGATCTGTTCTTCTTCACGATGGCCTCGTAGTTTATAACAGGCGCGGGATAGAACTGGAAAATTGTAACGGTGCAATTGTTTTTGGTGGGCACGACATTTTTGTTAAGAATCTTAAGTCGACCATCCGCGGCAATGTAATTACCATGAATGGCAGAGCTGTAGGGGTAATGACCTTAATTAATTCAGAGCCGGATAAAATTCATCTTGACTGGGATGTTTATAGCCCGCAAATAAAACTTGAAGCATTTACTTCTTTATTAAAATCTGCAAACTCTGGTAGTGTTGCTGTAAAAAAAGGTGGCCTTGGGAAATTGGCGGGGCAGGTAGACAGAATGCTGGATAAAGCCAGCGCACATCTTTCCCTGAAAGCCGATAAATTGATTTTCAGGAAATTCACCGCTTCTGCAGTAAATGCATCGATCGCATTATTTGCGAATGACTGGACACTAAATAACGTAAGCCTTCGTCATGCAGGAGGAAGCATGGTGATGAACGGTTCTATCAAAGAAAGGAACAGTAGTTTTTATGATGTGGGGCTTAAAACAAAACTCTTTAACGTTGATGTAAAAGAGCTGATGGAATCCTTCAGCAATTTTGGGCAAACCGGAATTGAAGGCAATAACCTGAAAGGATTACTTTCTGCCGATGCCGATGTTCATATGGATCTTAACCGCGAGGCGGTAAAATCTTCAAACGTACAGGGTACAGTAAATTTTTCATTGAAAAACGGCGGACTGATAAATTATGAACCCATGCAAAAGATGCAGGGATTTTTTAAGAACCGCGATTTTAGTCATATCTATTTTGCAGAATTGAAAGACCGACTTGATATATCCAGCCAGGAAATAAAGATCAACAGGATGGAAATTCAATCGACAGCGTTAACGCTTTTTGTTGAAGGAGTCTATGGGTTGAAGGGCAACACAGACATTAGTATACAGGCACCTTTAAGCAACCTGAAAAAAAGAGATGAAACTTATGTTCCGGAAAACATTGGGACAGAACAAAAAGCCGGGGCCAGTATTTATCTGCGTGGTCGCCCCGGCAGTGATGGAAAAATAAAATTCTCTACGGATATTTTTAAAAAGCTCAGGGGTAAAAAAGATTAATTTTTTTTTAAAGGATATGTACCGGGGCAGGTATCAATCCATGTCTCACCATAATTTCTCCTGCTACTTTTGGATCAGGCGCAACTCCCGTTTGAATTAAATCACTCATCTCGCGGAAATATTCTGGCCCTATAGAAGCGGGTGTTAATATGGAAAGCGCTCTTGCCGTTTCGGTGTATAAATTCTCGTGATAATGTACTGCCCCACGCGGAACAAAAATAGTTTCGCCGGGGTGCACATCTGTTTTTACACCGTTAATCGTAGTAGTTGTAACTCCTTCCAGCCCATAAATAGCTTCATCCACTTTTTCATGATAATGTGGAACAGGAACTTTAGCACCGGCGGGAATAACACATTCAAACATGACCATTTCGTTGTTCGTGTCTTGACCGTCTAATAAAAAATGAAGTTCGATCTGGCCTACGCGAATGACCTCTTTAAATTTTTTCATGGAGATAGGTTTTGATGATGTTATTCCAAGATATGGCTTAAAAAAATAAAATAAAATAGGCAGGTATAATTTTAATTGAAGACGATTTTCGGCGGAGATGCTACAGGACTCTTACAAAGACTTTACCGGCGGTTATGTTTTTGTTGTGCCCGGTGCATTTAAAATATTAACGCCGTTTCGAATATCTTCTGTTCTTTAACTTCTTTAAAATCAAGATTTAAATAAAATTGATGTGTTGACAATCGTTTCGTGTTCGATCGTACCCGCAGTTTGTAATTCCCTTTTTTAAAGCACCATATTTTGGCCTCGGCTATTAAACTTTTCCCGATTCCTTTACCGCGATATTTTTCATCCACGACCAGGCCAACTATCTCAAAGAAGGGCCCCGACTCAAGACGAACGAGGTAGCTGATCTGTATCCATCCGATTACATTATCCTCCAGCTGTGCAACAAATATCATCTCATCTTTATTTTTTAAGATGAGTATGATGTTTTCTGCTGTAGCCGAAACGGAAACCGGGTAACCGAGCTGGGCGCTAAGTTCGTTTACGGCAACTCCGTCATCAGGATGAACTTCTCTTATTAAAATATCTGTCATAAAACTTTCAATCAATATCCAAAAAAATCTGCTATTCAGCGGAAACAAATACTATTAAGTTTTTTTCACGAGCATAGGACCCGGATCATTGGCAAACTGGTTTTAAAGTTTGCACCAAATTCTGATATTTTTATATTGATGTGATAGAAAAATTGAGAGGGCCGATACATCCAGTATAAGCGGCTGGCTGGTATTATTTGAGAAGCTTTAAACTAACTTAGTGCCCATAATTATGGAAAGATATCTTACGTCCTGGTTCAGCCCGGCCTTAAATAAGGAAATGCCAATCGCAACTTATGGATGGTACGGGTTTGCTCTATTATTAATACCCACCGCTGCAGCCGATTACCTGGAGTATGAAAGGTTTCAGCTTATGGATGTTTTGCAACCCTATATTGATTCAGGTAAAATGAAAGTTTTCAGTATCGACAGCATGAATAAAGAAAGTTGGATGAATAATGAAATGCAGCCCGAGCATAAAGCCATTCGTCACAACCAGTTTAACGAGTATGTTTATAATGAAGTAATTCCATTCATCCGCAATGCTACCAGTAAGGATACGATGATCTTTACCTGCGGCGCCTCTTTCGGCGCTTTGCATGCGATGAATTTATTTTTAAAGCGGCCGGATATTATTAATGGTGTTATAAGTATGAGTGGTGTTTATGATCTAACAGAATACACCAAAGGATATTGGGATGAGCAGGTATACTTTAACAGCCCGCAGCATTATATTCCGAACCTTCATAAGTCGTGGTACCTGGATAAGATCCGTAGTTCGCATCACATACATATATACACAGGCAGTGGTGAATACGAAGATCCTGACGCTTCAAGAAAATTTTCTGATGTGCTATATAGTAAAGGCATCGGGTGCGACCTGGAAGTATGGGGTGAGGATGTGAGGCATGATTGGGAAACCTGGCGAAAAATGCTGCCGCAAATAATCAATACTAAATTCTGATAGCGGGAGACATGGCAAATGAATTGCGGTAATAATATAAAAATTACCGATGAAGGTCATTAATACTAAAATCCACGGCGTACTTGATTACCTGTACGCTTTTATAATTATAGCCGTTCCCTTTGTGGTTGAATTCAGGGATAACGAGCCGGCGTCTTATACATGTTATACAATCGGGACGATTGTTTTGATCTCAAGTATTTGTACTCAATACGAGCTCGGCCTTATTAAAGTAATACCCATGCGTATACATTTAATACTTGATGTGCTGGCAGGCATATTTGTTCTGGCGTCTCCCTGGATATTTGGTTTTGCTGACCGTGTTTACCTTCCCCACGTAATATTAGGCTTAACCGACCTGGTGGTTGTATCATTATCACAGCCGTCACCCAAATATAAAAGAGTGTTGCGTAACAATAAAATTATGCAGCATGCCTGAGTTACCCGATCTGCAAGTCTTCAGTCATAATTTAAATAAATCTTTAGCCGGGAAAAAATTGGTAAAGATTGAAGTCTTAAACAATTCCAGGCTAAAGACGACTGAACAGGCATTAAAGAAAGAACTTGAAAAGGAAAAGCTGGAGGAAGTGTTCAGGGTTGGAAAAGAATTGCATTTCAAATTTTCGAATGATAATATTTTAGGATTGCACCTGATGCTTCATGGCCAGTTATTTTTAGATGATGAAAAAGAAACGCATAAGCATACGATCATAAAACTGAGTTTCAATGATGGGCAAGCATTGTCACTGGCAGATTACCAGGGAATGGCGACTCCCACTTTAAACCCCGAAGAAAGAGAGGCGCCCGATGCGCTCGAAGTAGATTATACTTTCTTAAAAGAAAAGCTGAATAAGCGATCCGCTATAAAAAAAATGTTGCTTGATCAGCATGTGATACGTGGGATTGGTAATGCTTACGCCGATGAAATTTTATGGGAAGCCGGCATTTCACCTTTCTCAATAGCGAATAAAATTCCTGATGATAAAATAAAGGCGCTTGCCAAAGCGATCAAATCTGTTTTGCATGATGCGGAGAAGCAGATCAAAAAAACTCACCCGGATATTATCAGCGGCGAAGTGCGGGATTTTTTAAAGATCCACAATTCAAAAAAGAAAGAAAGCCCTACCGGTGGTGTTATTAAACAACAAATGGTAGCATCAAGAAAAACTTATTTTACCGAGGAACAGGAAGAATATAAATGAGAAATGAGAAATAACTCAGGTAGTTGCTTTTATCTTTAGATGTCTTTCGCCCTACATCGTACTGACTACTGATTACTCATCAATCATTTTCACTAATGCATCGCCTCAGCCAGATCAACCTTCTTCATTTTATGTCCCTTCACCATTAAAACAAAAGGAACACAAATAAGGAAGAGTATCCCAAGGTAAAGAAAGACATCCATATAAGAAAGTACGGAAGCCTGCTTCATCACCGAATAATCAAGTGCCTTATAAGCCGAACGAAGTGCCGCATCAGCTGTCATTCCTTTAGACATAAAGTTGTGCTGCATCATCTGCACACGTTGCTGGATCATGGGATTGTTTACATCAAGATGCGAAACAAGATTATTCCTGTGTACCATATTTTGTCTTGACATAAATGTTGTGATAACGGCCACGCCAAAAGAGCCGCCTAATTGTCTCATCATACCGGTGAAAGCAGCCCCCTGGCCAATCTCCTGTCCTTTTAAAGTAGATAAGGATAAAGTTGTTATGGGGATGAAGAGCATACTTAAACCAACACCTCTTAAAATAAGCATCCAGAAGAAAGCGTCCTTGCTGGTGTCAGGCGTTAATATTTTATACCCCCAAAAGCTATAACAAAAGAAGAGGAACATTCCTATGGCAACGAGGACTTGCTGCTTTGCACCTCGTTGGATCAGTTGGCCTATGATGGGCATCATGAATGCGGTCGTTAACGCAGCCGGTACCATTAACGCACCCGACTGTTGTGCGGTCCAGCCTAATGTTGCCTGTGTATATAATGGGATGATAAAAGTAGAACCATATAATCCGAAACCAAGAATGAACGACATGATAGTGCCGACTCGTAGATTAGTATTTTTTAAAACCCTTAGATCAACGATTGGTTTTCTGAAAGTAAGTTCCCGCCAGATAAAAAAGAAAAATCCGAACACGGCTGTCACCAGCAGAACGATAATGGTCTTGCTGCTGAACCAATCATCATCCTGTCCTCTTTCAAGTACATATTGTAAAGACCCTACAGCAAGAGCAAGTAAAGCAATTCCGCCCCAGTCAACATTTCTGAGCGTACTTCTTTCAGCAAATTTGGGACTGCGTACAAATGCAAGCGTAAGCAAAGTGGCAATAACACCTATCGGAATATTGATATAAAAAATATAGGGCCATGAAAAATGGTCTACGATATAACCACCGAGTGGCGGTCCT
>JAQBNK010000150.1 GCA_028288595.1 Chitinophagaceae bacterium | reverse complement strand
TGTACGTATCAGTAAAAACCTTTACCGTATTAATGCTAACTCTACCATCACCACTCCACTGCTGGTGATTGAAGGAAAAAATATTACAGTTGATTTTAACGGTTCAGAATTATATGGTTCAAATGATAAACGCAAGCCAAATGAATTTTATGGGTTAGCCATACTGGTTAAAAAAGGTTCATCCAATATTATTATCAAAAATGCGAACGTTCATGGTTATAAAGTAGCAATACTCGCAGACAGTGTTTATCATCTTACAGTTGAAAATTGCAACCTCAGTTATAACTGGAGACAACAGTTACACAGTAACAGGATGCGGGAAGATATAAGCGACTGGATGAGTTATCATCATAACGAAAAAGACGAATGGCTGAGATATGGCGCAGCTCTATATTTAAAGCATTGCAAGAATGCAATCGTTAAAAATAATAAAGTAACCGGCGGACAATGCGCCCTGATGATGACCAGTTGTGAAAATGCTGAGGTCTTCGATAATAATTTCAGTTTTAATTCGGCAATCGGCATCGGCATGTACGCGAGCAGTCATAATAAAATCTATCATAACAATCTTGACTGGAATGTGAGGGGCTATAGCTACGGGCATTACAACCGGGGACAGGACAGTGCCGGTATTTTAGTTTTTGAGCAGTGTAATGAAAATGAATTTTACTACAATTCCGTTACGCATAGCGGGGATGGTTTCTTTTTGTGGGCCGGACAATATACAATGGATAGTGGACGTGGTGGCTGTAATAATAATATCATTTTTAATAATGATTTTTCTTATGCCCCAACAAACGGTGTTGAGGTGACCTTTAGCTCGAACGAAATCAGTAAAAATATAATCCATGGCTGCGATAATGGCGTGTGGGGTGGCTATAGCTACAATACAATTATTTCAAATAATGATTTCAAAAATAATCGCACCGGCATTGCGATTGAACATGGACAGCATAACCATATTAATGGAAATTCTTTTGATAGTGAAAATACCGGGGTTAGACTTTGGTCTAATAAAACCCAGGACCCTAACTGGGGATACGCAAAGTATCATGATACAAGAAGTGCCGGATATTTTATGGATGTAAATAAACTTACGAATGTAAAAGTTGGTTTTGATATTATGCGATCAGACAGTATTACCGTGGCAGGTACAGAATTTAAAGAGGTAAAACAAAAATTTAAAATTGGCGAGGCGGTTACTCATCTTGATACTGTTAGCATTGAAAAAAAGATAGATGCAGTATCACATCGCTCAAAATATACAGCGAGGCCTGCGCAAAAATTTTCTTCAGGTAAAGACCAGATAAAAATGACAGAATGGGGACCCTATAATTTTCAGTATCCTATTTTATGGTTGAAAGATGTCGACAGTACCGGCATTTATCATTTCGAAATCATCGGACCTAAAGGACAGATGAAACTAAAAAAAATGCAGGGATTTGATATAGCAGGAAAAATTGCTGCGGGGCAATTGATCAATTTTCTTGCTAAAGCAGATTCTTCTATAGTCACCCGTTTTATCGAGTTTGAATATAATGGCCCTGCGTTCATAGATAGACTAGGGAAAAAACACCAGGGTAAAAATGAAACCATCACTTATAGCGAATTTGATCCTGCAAGTACATGGAACATCAGCTGGTATAAATGGGATAGCCTGCATGATCCGAATAAAGATTATAACATTTTCCTTTCTACATTTCAGCAGTTGCCGGTTTTGACTGCCACTACCAAACGACCTGATTATACCTGGTGGGGAACGATCGGCAAGAATCTTCCTTCCGATTCATTTGCCACAGTAGCCGCCACTACCATGAATTTGCCTAAAGGAAAATATGAAATCAGCATAACGGCCGATGACCTTTTGAAACTATTTGTAGACGGAAAAGAAGTTATCAATGCCTGGGACAGTAAATATGTAGATTATGATGAGAATACCAATCATCCAATTGTATTACAGCTTGAAGGCAAACATGATTTTAAGATCATTCATGCAGAAAATGGCGGGCTGGCGACCCTGATGTTCTATATAAAACCGGTTGATTAAATCTTATTCTTTTTACCTTTACCCCGATGGAACTTACCAACGATATCTATCAGCGCATTGTAACTGCTAAAATTTTTATTGATGAAAATTTTCATGATACAATAGACCTTGATGATATTTCCGGCAGCGCATACTTATCCCGTTTTCACTTTCACCGGCTGTTTACAAAAGTTTATAAACGTACTCCGCACCAGTATCTCACCCAGAAAAGAATTGAGAAAGCAAAAGAGCTTTTAGAAAAAGAAGGTTTATCTATAACCGATGTCTGTAATACGGTGGGCTTTGAAAGCCTTGGTTCTTTCAGTACTTTGTTCAGAAGGATGAATGGTTATGCTCCGCAGTATTACCGCAATCTCGCTTACCTTAAAAAGACACTGCAGGACCAGCAGCCTAAGCAGTTTATTCCGCATTGCTTTATAGAATCGTATAAGTTATAAATAGATTTGCCACAAAGACACGAAGGCGCAAAGCAACACGAAGTATTTTGTGTCTTTGTGCCTTCGTGGCAAAAAAGCAATTTTCGAGAAGTCCTTATCCTTTACTCCCTATACCTTCATCCCATAAAATAAAAACTATGGTAACTAAACTTTCGCACACGTCTTTATTCGTGAACGACCAGGATAAAGCGTATGACTTTTATGTAAATAAACTTGGTTTTAAAGTGAACACAGATGCCAAAATGGAAAATGGTTTTCGCTGGCTTACTGTAACGGCGCCGGGTGCACCCGATCACGAGATCGTTTTGTTTCCTGCCACAAGTGAAATGAATGGTCTTGATGAAGATGTTAGAAATGCCCTTACACTATTACTGGATAAAGGTGCGATGGGCGCAGGAGTTTTTGAAACCACCGACTGCCGGGCAACTTACGAGGAATTAAAAGGAAAAGGCGTTCAATTTAAATCTGAACCTAAAGAGCAATTTTATGGTATCGAATGCATCGTTAATGATGGTTGTGGCAACTGGTTCAGCATGACGCAGCGGAAAGAAAAATAATTTCTTTTTATGTTGAATTTTGAATGTTGAATGTAAAGAAGACATCATTCACATTTTCTCATTCAAAATTCAACATAATTATTCTTTGGTTGTGTTCTCTTTAAAGGAAAAATTTCTCTGGGTGAAATAGCTGAATGCCACTACAATTACCGTAATCAATATTTTAGAAGGTGTTGGATACCATCCCCAGAGATCCACAAACAACTTCAAAAAAACATAATTTAAAAGCATACACGCAATTACCACCAGTAAATACCTGAAAAGTTGCGTGCGTTTACGTGTGGATGTCTGCTGCCAAACCACATACCTGCTGAGGTAAAAACCAACAGGGAAAGTTATGATGAAGGAAAATAAAAGGGCAGCGATATGCGGACTGAGCGCAACAGGCCCCAAATCGAATATTTGTTTTTTAAAAATAAAATTATAAGAAATAAAAAACAGTGTGATATCGATCAGGGTGTTTATTCCGCCACATGCTGCATACCGGTAAGTTTGTAAAGGCATGATGCGCCGGAACATCGGATAAAAAATATCCAGTACACCTAAAATAGATTCCCTCAGTTTATTATGTGCTCTTCGCATTAATGAGGGCAAAGGTAAAGCGTAAATCCACATTCATCGCGGTTGCAAACTGTTTTTATCAATTCTGTGACGTTGCTATTCCTTAATTTCGCCCCTCACCCAGGTTGAATATGAGTATAGTTACGAGCATAAAATCAGTTACCAGTATAGCCATCAAAACTTTATACGGAATTGATGTACACCCTCATGATATATTAGTTAATGAAACAAAACAGGAATTTGAGGGTGATTATACCATCGTCTTGTTTGCTTTTGTAAAACAATTAAAAAAATCTCCCGATACTTTAGGAAAAGAATTGGGTGATTACCTGGTGGCAAATAATAATGCTCTTCTCCACTCATATAACGTGATCAAAGGTTTTTTGAATTTAACGGTTTCGGATAGTTACTGGAGTGATTTTATAGATGATAATTATAAAAAGGATGATTTTGGCGGCCATCCGTTTTCCGGTAATAAAGTAATGATGGAGTATTCCTCTCCCAATACCAATAAACCATTGCATCTTGGTCATCTCAGAAATAATTTTTTAGGATGGAGCACGGCGGAAATATTAAAAACCGATGGAAACGACATTATAAAAACCTGTATCGTTAACGACCGCGGTATTCATATTTGCAAAAGCATGATCGCTTGGCAAATGTTTGGGAATAATGAAACGCCGGATAGCACAGGAATTAAAGGCGATCATTTTGTGGGTGATTATTACGTTCGTTTCAATGATGAGTATAAAAAAGAAGTAGAGACCCTGGTTGTCACAGGCATGAGTAAAGAAGCGGCGGAGAAAGAAGCACCGATCATGAAGGCGACCCAGAAAATGTTGCTCGACTGGGAAGCTGGTGAACCTGAAACCATAGCATTATGGAAGAAAATGAATAGCTGGGTTTACGCAGGTTTTGATGAAACCTATAACCGCATCGGCAGTGACTTCCATAAAATGTATTACGAAAGCGAGACGTATTTGCTCGGAAAAAAATTAGTTCAAAAGGGCTTGGAAAAAGGAGTCTTCTATAAAAAAGAAGATGGCAGTGTCTGGATCGATCTTACGGAAGATGGCCTTGATGAAAAATTGGTACAAAGAAGAGACGGCACCTCTGTTTATATTACCCAGGATATCGGTTTGGCAGAACAACGCTACGAGGAATTTCATGCCAACGAAAGTATTTATGTGATTGGCGATGAACAGAACTATCACATGAAAGTGCTGAAGCTGATATGCAAAAAATTAGGCCTTCCATCTGCAGACGGGATTTATCATTTAAGTTATGGAATGGTGGAACTTCCTACCGGTAAAATGAAAAGCCGGGAAGGAACCGTTGTAGATGCAGACGATATCGTTGCCGAAATGATCAGCATTGCAAAACAAAAAACGGAAGAACTGGGGAAAGTAAAAGACTTTACCACCGATGAGTTAAAAGAATTATACGAGACGATCGGGTTAGGCGCATTGAAGTTTTTTCTTTTAAGGGTTGATCCAAAAAAGAAAATGATCTTCAATCCCGAAGAGTCGATAGATTTTCATGGCTTTACAGGGCCGTTCGTGCAGTATACACATGCGAGGATCAAAAGCATTATGAGGAAAGTGGAGAGTGGAAAATCAAAAACAGAGAATCGAGAACTGTTGCCGCTGGAAAAAGCTGTTGTCGTTTCGCTCGAACAATTTCCTGCAGTGATAGCGGAATCGGCTGCAGAACATGATCCGTCTAAAGTGGCTATCTATGTTTTTAATCTTGCCAAAACGTTCAATTCATTTTATACAGAACATTCAATTGCCAACGCAGAAAGCGAAGAGAAAAAACAATTGCGTTTACAGATTGCGCAGTTAACTGCAGCGGTAATTAAAAAAGCAATGAGTGTATTGGGAATCGCGGTGCCTGAAAGAATGTAGTATCATTCATCGAAAAATGAAATACAACACCATAATTACCGGGGCACAGGCAAGGATTAAGGAAATAATTTTGAGTGATTTATAAGGCAACACGTTAAAGACCGTCATAACGCAGATAATAACCGAAATGCTAATGATGAAAGCAGTTTTCAATTGCTTCTCTCCTGCATCATCCGCCTTCCTTTCCAGCAGTAATAAAAAAAGATAGCCGCTGTAAACGATAATAAAAATCCAATTGATTGTAGCAAGTGTTTTCACTTCTTATTTTTCACAAACTAATAGTTTAAATGAGTATAAGAAATAACATAAAAGTTGAAAAATATTATTTTAAGACTACTGCACCGAGAGCCGGTAAATGAACTTTCAATTCGTACAATTGTTTTTTCTTGTCAACAAGTTCAGGTTCAATCAACGGATTAAAAACATCTCCTGTTCCCCAGTATTCAACATCATTGCTGTTGAATATTTCTTTCCATTCTTTTTTTCCTTCCAAAGTTATTGTCCAGTCCCTCCGAACCGTTGTTGTCATATTCATAATAACTACAACATCATCTTCGGGCTTTTTGCCTTTCCGGCGATAACTAACAACCGCTTCTGAGCGGTGGTTCAGATCGATCCATTCAAAACCTTCCGGTTTAAATTGCAGTTCATAAAGTGCCGCATTATTACGATATAATTCATTTAATTTCTGTACGCAGTATTTCATTCCGCCATGACTTGCATACTGCAGCAATTCCCACTGCAATTCACTTTTATAATCCCATTCTTTTGTTTGCCCGAATTCATTGCCCATAAATAACAGTTTTCCCCCGGGGTGTGTATACATATAAGTATACAGCAAGCGCAGGTTAGCGAACTTCTGCCAGTCATCTCCCGGCATTTTATAGATCATCGGGCTCTTACCGTGTACCACTTCATCATGACTAAGCGGAAGCATGAAATTTTCATCATAGAAATACATCATGCTGAATGCAAATTCGTCCTGGTGAAATTGCCTGAAAACAGGATCTTTTTTGAAATAACGAAGTGTATCATGCATCCATCCCATCATCCATTTCATTCCAAATCCTAAACCTCCTTCAAAAGTTGGACGGCTTATTTTAGGCCAGTCGGTTGCTTCTTCTGCTATGGTTTGAATATCCGGGAAGTCGCGGTATAAAGTTTCATTCAGATCCTTAACAAAAGCAATTGCTTCAAGGTTACCATTACCGCCAAACTCGTTGGGTTCCCATTGACTTGCGGTTCTGCTATAATCAAGTCGTAGCATAGATGATACGGCATCAACTCTTAATCCGTCTATATGAAATTTGTCGAACCAGAACCTGGCACCGCTGATCAGAAAAGATTTTACTTCTCCGCGTTTGTAATTAAATATATAGCTGTTCCAGTCTGGGTGATAACCCTTGCGCATGTCTGCATATTCATAAGTATGCGTACCATCAAACATAAATAATCCATGCGCATCGTAAGGAAAGTGTGAAGGCACCCAGTCGAGTACTACACCAATACCTGCATCATGTAAGGCATCTACCAGGCGCATAAAATCCTGCGGACTTCCAAAACGGCTGGTAGGAGCAAAATACCCGGTACCCTGGTAACCCCAGCTACCATCGAAGGGATGTTCCATCACAGGCATAAATTCTACATGGGTAAAATTCATTTCCTTCACATAAGGAACCAGTAATTCTCTTATCTGGTCATAACTATTATAAGATTCTTCATTGTGTTTATCGGGCCTCATCCAGCTGGCAAGGTGAACTTCATATACAGACCAGGGAGCATCAACAGCGTTATGCGCTTTACGCGTCTTCATCCAGCTTTCATCCTGCCAGTCATACTCAAGCTGCCAAGCAATAGACGCGGTATATGGTCGTTTTTCCCAGTAATGTGCATAGGGATCGCCTTTATCAAGTTTAACTCCTTTGAACCCGTGAATATGATATTTGTACGCCTCACCTGCCCTAACGTGCGGAATAAATCCTTCCCAGATACCTGACTTATCAAGTCTAACAAATAACGGATGTGATTGCTTATCCCATTTATTAAAATAGCCGACGACTGATACATGGGTTGCATTAGGTGCCCATACGGCGAAATAAGTACCCGGGGTGTCAAGAACTTCTATCTGCTTGTTGCCGAAGAAGTTATAAAGTGAATAATGCGTGCCGTTCTGGAAATTGCGAATATCTTCTTCAGAAAATAAAGAATAACTCCATACTGGTTTAGACGAATCCACGAAATGCTCCTCTTCATATTTTAACCTTTCATGCACTGTTTTTATGGAATCCTTGTTTTTCAGCATCTTTTACCATTTAAACTTGATAAGAACCTTTAGCATAAAACGAGACCGCATTCAATCATAAAGCCGAATTAAAAATACATTTTGCAATTATAAACTACCCCTGTTATCCTTCAATAACCAAACCTATCAATCTGTTTCATGAAAAAATTAATCCTGCTGTCGTGTATTTGTTTTTTTAGTGCAATTACATTCGGACAGAAAGCAACACTTAATGGTGTTATAAGGGACACTATAAATAAAACCACGCTATCTAACACGTCTGTCAGCCTTCTCAGAGCTAAAGATTCTGTGCTCTATAAATATACGAGGAGCAAACAGGACGGCAAATTTGAATTAACAAACATTGATCCCGGTAAGTACATCCTGATGATCACCCATTTTACTTATGCGGATTATTATGATACACTCAGCCTTTCGGGTGCAGCTGTTGAATTAAACAGTGTTGACCTTACATTAAAAGCGAAACTGCTGGAAAATGTTACTGTTCGCCAAACACTGGCTGCGATGCGGATGAAAGGTGATACACTGGAGTACAGAGCAGACAGTTTTAAAGTAAGGCAGGGAGCTTCAATAGAAGAATTATTGAAAACTTTACCGGGTATACAGGTTGATAAAGATGGAAAAATTACTGCACAGGGCGAGAAAGTGGAGAAAGTGCTGGTTGATGGTGAAGAATTTTTTGGTGATGACCCTACCATAGCAACAAGAGGATTACAGGCAGATGCCCTGGAAAAAGTACAGGTGTTCGATAAAAAATCCGACCAGGCGACATTTACCGGCATCGATGATGGACAGCGAACCAAAACTTTGAACCTTAAACTTAAGGACGATAAAAAGAAAGGATATTTTGGAAAACTGGATCTTGCGGAAGGCACCAATAACAGCTGGACCAACTCGGCAATGATCAATGTGTTTAAGGGAAAACGAAAATTCTCGGCCTATGGAATTATGAGCAGTACTGGTAAAACAGGCTTAGACTGGAATGAAAGT
>JAQBNK010000090.1 GCA_028288595.1 Chitinophagaceae bacterium | reverse complement strand
GTGGAAAAACTTTTCAACTGAATTTAAAGTTCAGCTAGTTAAAGCCCGGTTATGCAGACTGGGTTTTTTATTGCAAAAAATTAATAAGAAGGAGGTTGAAATGTATATCATACTAATTTATGTATTGCTGTTGCTGGCGCTATTAATAATTCGGGCGGTCGCAAAGCTGCGGAAGTTTATCACAAGACAAAGAAGAAGGACCGCTCTTAAGGCGGGATTGATCGTTAATGATTTTATTGACGTCAAAGCTTTCTACCTGCAACGTTTTAAGCAGGTGGCTTCTGTGATCTATGTAACAGAGCTGGATGTAAACAAAGCTTTCAGGTATATGCAAACTGTTCTGTCAGCCGAGATCATTGAATTATACCAGCATAATCATTTTGATTTTGATGCGGATGATGTATTATTCAATCTTAATATCTGGGTATTGAAAGATAGGAGAATGATAGAAACAGGAACCAGCTATGTTGAAATTTTATACGCACAGGATCAATACGCCTGGGCGAAAGAACTGGCAGTACAATTGTCAGCTTTCCGCCTGGAGAGAGCAGTGACTGCTTTAAACCATGTAAGAATAACAGGTTTTATGCGAGAGCTGGAGTTGAATTGAGGATTGGGATAATCTTATCCCAATCCATTTTTTAAATTTATAAAACAATGGCAAAGACATTGATGCCCGTATAATCATCTTGCAGGGCAAGAAAATCAATGTTGCGTCCATAAGAAATCGTTATGTCAAAATTATCAGTAACAGGCAAAGAACTAAGATCGCTTGGATACCCGGAAGGGCCGGTTATCAGTGTCGCGATTAATGTTGCCCTGAAATATTATAAGCATCAAACTAAAGAAGATGTACTGCGGGTATTGAAAGGGGTGCTGGATGATCCTGCCGCATTTACCGAAGACCAGGTACTTGGAAATATCGCAAAGATGTTATTGCCAAAACCATCCGTTCATAATGAAGTAAAATTGAACGAGACGGGAATAGACTTTGATGTTTTTGGAAGAGACTTTATTGAAGAAGGTGCGATGCATCAAATGTACCAGGCCGCAAAATTACCTGTTAGCGTAGCCGGTGCATTAATGCCGGATGCACACCAGGGATACGGTCTGCCAATTGGCGGAGTACTTGCCACACAGAATGCGATCATTCCTTATGGAGTTGGGGTTGATATCGGCTGCCGGATGTGTCTTAGCATATTCGACATTGATCCAAAAGAACTTGTACAAAGAGAAGCTTATTTCACAAGAGAACTGAATGAGGCAACATTGTTTGGAGGAGGAAAAGAATTTAAAGTTTCCACTTATCACGAGGTCATTGACAGGAAAGAATTTGACGAGATTGGGTTATTAAGAGGATTGCAATCGAGGGCCGCAAAACAATTAGGTTCTTCGGGTTCGGGAAATCATTTTGTAGAATTTGGAACAGTAGAGATCAATGAAAATAACGCTGTGCCGGGAGTTAATGCCGGAGTATATCTCGGGCTTTTAAGTCACTCCGGGTCAAGAGGACTGGGTGCTAATATTGCTAAACATTATACAGCTATTGCAAAAGAAAAAAGAAAACTTCCCGGCGAAGCAGCAAATCTTGCATGGTTCAGCTTAGACGAAGAAGAAGGTATTGAATACTGGCTTTCAATGAACCTGGCAGGTGATTATGCAAGTGCCTGTCATCACATTATTCATGAAAAAATTGCGAAACAATTAGGAAGAGAGCCGCTGAAGATGGTAGAGAACCATCACAATTTTGCATGGAAAGAGATGCACAATGGGCAGGAAGTGATCGTTCACAGGAAGGGCGCCACACCTGCAGGAAAAGATGTTCTTGGAATTATTCCCGGCAGTATGACGGCACCCGGATTTATTGTTAAAGGAAAAGGTGAACCAGCATCGATATCATCGGCATCTCATGGTGCAGGAAGAAAGATGAGCAGAACACAGGCACTGAATAATATAACCCATCATGCTTTGAAAGAAATTTTAGAAAAGCATAATGTAAAACTCATCGGCGGCGGTCTTGATGAAGCACCATTTGCTTATAAAGACATCAGGCAGGTAATGGATGCACAAAAAAACCTCGTGGAAATGGTGGGAGTGTTCTACCCCCGGATTGTAAAAATGGATGGTGGAACACCGAAACAATGGAGGAGTAAAAAAGGTGAAGTGTTGGGAGAGTAATGGTGTTGTTTATACCGGCATAAAATAAAAAAAACGCGAAGGTTTAAAGCTTCGCGTTTTTTTTTAATAAAACCAGGTGTTATAATGTTCTTAGTTTAATATTTTTAAACCACGCTTCACTTCCATGATTTTGTAAAGCAATGTGTCCTTTTTTAGACATACCATAGCTGGGTGCATCTTTCCATTTTCCCTTTGCTTTATTGGCTTTCCATTCAGCCGTCCATAATTGATAGTCAACTATTTTTTTGCCGTTGAGCCAGTGCTCAACATGTCCTTTGTTAACTACGATTTTTGTATGGTTCCATTGCCCGATAGGATTTGGTTTTGCAGTGGGTGCCGGATTCATTGCATAATTAGCACCGGTTTTCTGCCAGTCTTCTAATTTTTGAGGAAAGTTTTTATCATCAATCAGCTGATACTCCGGTCCGCTTAAATATGATGCAGCTTCGTCTTCTTTAACCATATAGATAATACCACTGTTTCCCTGGGGAGCCAGCTTCCAGTCTATGGTAAGTTCAAAATTTTCAAACTCATTTTTGGTGATTAGATCCACCTGCATATCACTTTTATCAGAGCTGCTTCCCTGGCAATGCAGCACACCATTTTGTACTGTCCATGCATCCGAATTTTTATTTTGGTAAGTACGCCAGCCCTTTAAAGATTTACCATCGAAAAGAGATATCCATTTACTATCCTTAAAATTAAACGCGGTTAAAGAAATGAGTAATGTAATAACTAAAATAGGTTTCATATTGTAATGTTTATTTGTTTGCGATTTTTAAATTAACAGGATCCCAGTGCATGATCGTATTATTGAAATAACTATCGTTGCATAATAAAGCAGGTGCTGCTGCACGATAACCGAAAGTTGGGTCTTCACTTACTTTACCTTTTGTTCGCATGGCAGTGAATAAATTATAAAAGTGATCGAAGTGTGCGCCTTTATATCCTTTCTCTGCTTCATACTCCATTTTTTCAGGAGACAGCATTTGTTTTCTTTCATAAACATATTGCTTACCTGTATCCATGTTATTTTTTGCGAGCGGATCAGAAGCATCAACGTTTGCTGTATTTCGGTAAAGCGTTACTTTATCCCATTCAACCGTCATCGATCCTTCACTTCCAACCATCCTTAAATAATTTGTTCCGCCGGTGCCATCAACAAAATTCACCCTTAAAGAAAGATTGAATGCAGGATGAATATTTGTTTCAGGATAATCAAACATGCCCAGCATAATATCAGGAACTTCCCGGCCATCTTTCCAATATCTTAAGCCACCGGTAGCCATAATCTTATCGGGCCCTAAAGATCCTGTTACGAAATGGAGGCTCGAAAACAAATGCACGAACAGGTCGCCGGAAACACCAGTGCCATAATCACGATAATTACGCCAGCGGAAAAAACGGGTAGCATCAAAAGGACGCTTTTGTGTATTAGCTACAAACATGTTCCAGTCTACATTTGCGGGTGATGCGTCTGCGGGAATAGGATACTGCCATGCACCGGTAGGAGACATCCTCGCCCAAAATCCTTCTGCATAATTAAGTTTACCGATGGCGCCGTCTTTTAGTAATTGCCTGGCTTTTTCGTTACCAAGTGAACTCATTCCCTGGCTCCCGACCTGGAAGACCACATTGTTATTTTTTTGAGCAGCAATAACAGCAGGACCTTCGGTGATATCATGTACCATCGGTTTTTCGCAGTATACTGATTTGCCCTTATTCATTGCTGCCACGGAAATATCTTTATGCCAGTGATCAGGCGTGGCAATAATTACTGCATCAATATCTTTTCGTTCGAGTATCTCGCGGTAATCACGGGTTGTGTAAATATCATTCCCCCATTTTTTCTTCGCATCGGCTAAACGGCCATCATAAAGGTCACAGGCCGCAACCAGTTTAACACCGGGAACAGTGATAGCTGTTGTTGTATCCGCTGAACCCATACCTCCTGCACCAATTACAGCAATCTGGATCTGGTCGTTAGGAGAGAATTTTATATCACGTTTCAGTGATTCTAAATTGCGCTTCCTGTCGGCTGCGGTAATAATGGATGGGAAAACAGAAGCACCTGCAACAACTTTGGTAAACTTCGTAAGAAACTTCCTGCGTGATTCATTCGATTGATCCGGCATATTTTAAATTTAGGGTGAATGTGATGCTTACTTTTTATCTGCACGATCAAAAAATTCTTTTTGCAACTCCAGTGTTTTGTTATCAGTTTTAATGGCTTTCAGTGCCTGGACAAATCCGTCGATAACATGGTCGGTCAATACTTTGCCTAATGAGGCAGTGGCTTTCGCTCCTTCGCCGGCGTAATGATTAGGATAACTTCCATACCACCAGATACCAGTATAAACAGAAGCCGGCAGATTTAAACGTTGCTGATTCGCACCCGATTCTTTTGTTGCACTGCTCATATCAACGAGATCAGGCCGAAGATATAAAAGGCTGGAAGTTTCATTTTCACCCGCATGACCATCACCTGCAGGATCAGACTTTCGCATGGCCTTCACAGTAGCCGAATAAGCTGAATCTGCTACGGGTGTATAAAAATATAATGCATAGCTGCGTCGCTTTTCTAATTGTGTCTGAATAAAATAGCGGATGAGATTAGGATTGCCACCATGCCCGTTAATAATTACGATTCGTTTAAAACCATTGCGTGCAATTTCCTCACAGGTTGCTTCAAGCAGATCCCATACCACGCGGCTAGGTAAAGCAAATGTTCCGGGTTGATGTTTTGCCTCATTGATCTGTCCGTAAAAATAGTCGGGGAAAACAACGGCGTACTCTCTCTGGGTTGCCCTGGCAGACCATTCCCGTACATGTATCAGGTCTGAACCGATAGGCGCATGAGGACCATGTTTTTCAAGAATTCCAATTGGGAGGATGCAGGTGTAATTAGATTTTTCCAGCGCCTCGTTCCATTTTCCTGCGGTTAATTCATCCCAGCGTACAGGTAAACGTTGTGCGTTTGCGGTGATACTCACAAACAGGAGCAGACATAGCAATCTCATATGCGTAGTTTTTGAATCGTATGTGAATATAAAAAAATAATAGCCTAATAGCGTCACTTCAGGAATTCATTATAGAATATTACCTGCCGTTATAATCCTTAAGAAGATAGACATTAAAATAACGGCAAACCCGACTATTCCTGTACTGTGTAAAGGTTTTCAGTAATTCTATGTTATTGAAGGAATTTTTATATGCTATTGCAGGATCAGAAGGATAATTAGTTGGTACTATAACCAAGGCATCATCATGCAATGCTAAAGCCGGCCTGTAATTATTGAGCCATATATAATGATGCAGATCCTGCATGGGACCTTTACCGGCCAGCGCAAGATTTAAATTGGATGCAACATAATAATCGATATGTGCAGCAGGAAACCATTTGTTGTCAATGATCTTTATTCCTGGTTTAAAATGATGTAATGATTGTTCCAGCCTGAACCATTGTTCAAAATTTTTCCCGAAACTTTTCCAGCCATACATGTCGAGGGTAAAATCATTTTCGCCATAAGTATTTTTATCGCGGCTACCAATTGTACCAGGATAGAAGTGAATGAACAATATTCCGGCAGTAAATAAAAAAACAATGAATCCTGATGCATATTTTAAGGCCAGGGGAATCGATCGTTCACCATCTGCTGATCTTCGGTTGAGATATAATGCAGCGAAAAAAGAAAGTGTAAGAAAACCGGGACCGCTCCAATGCGGAAGTACCGTATTAAATGCAGACATAACAATTACTGTAATAATTATTGGTAGACCACAACAAATCAATAAACGTGAAAAATCGTTCCCTCCATTTCGCTTCGCTACTATAGCGGTGCCAAGCGCTGTTAATATTACATTGACAGGGTTATTATAAAAAAGCTGCCCGAGCGTAGCCTGGATAAAACTGTCCTTATCAAAATGTGTACTGCCAACGCGATTGCTGTGAAAACTCCATGTAACAAAATGATTACTGATGTTCCAGAAAAGAATAGGGGAGATAATACATGCTGTAATTACCGCAGCAATATAAAGACCCGGTTTGAGAAGCAATTTTCTTTCGTATAATAAAATATAGAGCCCGAAACCCAACCATAGAAAAACGCCGTGCACCTTACACATAATGCAAAGGCCGATGGCAATGCCTAAGCCGGCCCATGCAAGAAATGGTATCGTAAGATTGCTTTTTACTTTTTTAATAATTAAGAGCATGCCGTATAAAGAAACGAGCCAGCATATAACCTGCGGACTATCGGGAAGAATAAAAACGCCTGCTATAACAGAAGTATAAATGCTGGTGTTGTATAAGATTGCGGCATACCATCCCGTTTTTGGCGAATCAATTAGCTCGCCTGTTTTAAATGTTAGAAGCGTACCTGCTACTGCGCAAATGATAGAACCTAAACGAACAAAAACTTCATGATTAAAACTCAGGTTAAAAGTAAATAGCCTGATAAGCAGGGCTACACCCGGCGGATGATCGAAATAATTGCTTTGCAAATGCAAAGCATAAGTGTAATAATACACTTCATCGTTCCCTAGTTCAAGCAATGCGGATGCTAACAGGCGTAATACTGTTGATATAATAATGAGCCGCCAGAGTTGCTTTTTATACATGTTCAATGAAAGTTAAAAAGAAAATTGAGCGTAAAGTTCCAGCAGAATACTATGAGAATGCTTAAAGCTTTTGAGATATAAAATTGGATACCCAGCCGTTCATTAAATAAATAAATTAGCAGGGTGCTGAGCCCGAGACCAATAATAGCTATCAGTGAAAACTTAAGCAATTCTGTTTGCCATAAATGATTTGTGCTGTTAAAAGTCCAGAACCTGTTTATGAAAAAATTATTAATAACTGCCGCTGTAAAGCCGCAACCATTGGCAATATATTTATTCACCTTCAGTTTTTCTTTTAACAGGAAAGTGATGCTGAAGTCCACGCATAAACCAATGCACCCTGTAATTCCAAATTTGATTAATTTATATATCATCCCTGGTGTTCATTTCCATTTTATTTGGAAAAATAATACATCAATCCCGTTGGCTTCAGTTTTTCTTTAGTTTCAGGATATAGTTTGTAACAAATAAATCAGCAGTTATGAAAAAATATCTTACAGCATTATTGCTTTCCGCTTTCCTGTTGTGTACTACAGCTCATGCACAAAAAGTCAAGACCAGTGCTGTACCCGCAGCGGTGAGATCGAATTTTGATAAAAAATATCCTGATGCAAAAAAAGTGATGTGGGAAAAAGAAGATGGAAATTATGAAGCTAACTGGGGTGGCAAATCAAATGAAGATCATGCAGCCATGTTTTCTCCTTCAGGCAACTTTATTGAGATAGTCCAGGCTATTCCGGTGAGTGAATTGCCTGCCGGTGTTACGGCTTACCTGAAAGAGCATTATAAAGGCAAAAAGATTACAGAAGCGGGCAGAGTAACTGATGCAAAGGGCCGCGTTACATATGAAGCAGAAGTAAATAAAAAAGATATTGTTTTTGATGAGCACGGAAAGTTTCTTAAAATAGATTAATCCTGTACAAAAAAGCAGCCCTTTATGAGCTGCTTTTTTGTATAACATTTAATATTTAAACTATTGCAGCCAGCAATTGATTTCTGCTGATCTTTTCATTCTCTTTGTGGTCGCAGGCGATCATAATAACTCCCTCGCTGATCTTAATAATCAGTTGCGAGTAAAAACCTTTAGTGTATAAATAAGGTAACCCGGCGAAATAAAAATCTTTTCCTTCCAGCGCGCATTCTTTAAGGCATTTCACGCGGTAATCATTATCTACATCTGGAAAAATTTCAAGCAGGTTTTTTCCCAGCGCATCCCGGGCAGTGATAGAAAATTTCTTTTCGCATAATTTGTTCCAGGCAATGACCCTCAGTTTACGATCGTAAGCAGAGATCAAATAAGGTGAATCATTTAACCTGCTAAAAATCAATTTTTGAGGGTATGGTTTGCATCAATTGCAAAATACATTTTCTGCCAGATTAAAACAATATCAGTTTATCTTATTATTTATTGCAAACACCCTCCTCACTCCCACAAATCGTTTTTGATAATGTTCGTCTAAAGGAGAGATCGTTACACCCATTGCCTTCCCTGAGCTGGAATGAATGAATTTGAGCCCGGTCGTATCATTTGAAACGACCAGCCCCATATGGCCAACAAATCTTTCTGCAGCGTTGGTACCCGTAAATAAAATAACGTCTCCTTTTTTTGCCTGGTTTACGGGAACAGCTTCACCCACATTAGTAAAGTCAATAGAAGACCTGGGAACCGTAATATTAAAATGTTTGAATACATAAGTGATAAAACCAGAACAATCGAAACCAACTGCCGGGTTAGAGGATCCATAAACATAACGGGTACCCATTAATGTTTCAGCAAAATTTACAAGTCCACCAGGGCCTGTTGTTCCCCTTGTGAAAACAAGCATAGCCGTAGTATCGGCTGACAAGCTGTCGTTCCTTTTAAGAACGATGCTATCGCGCCTGCTGCCAGCAACATCAGTCAAAATAACTTTTGGCTTTTTATCCAGGCTGCAGGAATACAGCATTGATAACATGCAGAGGGAAATTACAGAAGAGAAAAAAAAGCGAACATAACAGTACATGACTACATTATTCAATAATCACGCCTGAGGCTGTCCGAACTTAAATAAAGGAAAATAATGTGACTTACCTGGGAGGAAAACGTTTTCTAAAGCCAGTATCGCGGGAACCACCACCTGGCCTGTCCCGGGGACCAGCATTTCTTGGTGTAGCATCAGCTTCCTGAACGGATAATTTTTTGCCCCTGTGAAGTCCTGCGCCATTCAGCGTTTCAATCGTTTGCTGTGCCTCTGCATTATCAGGCATTTCTACAAAACCGAAGCCCTTACTTTTACCGGTTTCTCTGTCAACAATTAATTTTGCCGAAGCAACTTCACCATAGAGTTCGAACATTTCTTTCAGATCGACGTCATCAAAATCAGCCGGGAGGCCTGCTACAAATAATTTCATCATTAAAAATAGGGTAAAATAAAATTAATATGCCATCGCAGGCCCTTAAAAGGTATCCGGGAAGGTTTTTTTAATGCGGCTACCACAATGAGAATTAGTATTTAATTATTATATTGTTTTACTGATTGCTTATACAAACCCTTCAATGCGCATCAACTATACATTTATTTATCCCCGTTGTGTGGTGTCGCAACTATTCCATTTACCCGCGGCTGAACGTCAAATTTTTAAAAAGTTTTTTGTAAAAAATCACTTATACAGTTTTCAACCTCTATAAACCATTTTATGGCAGATAATACTTATGATGCAATTGTTATTGGTTCGGGAATCAGCGGAGGATGGGCTGCAAAAGAACTTACAGAAAAAGGATTAAAGGTTTTAATGCTTGAACGAGGCCGCAATTTCGAACATATCAAAGATTATAAAACAGCGGATAAGAATCCATGGGACCTGGAGCACAGGGGAACTTCTACCCAGGAGCAGCGCAAAAAGCGTCCTGTTATATCACGGGGATGGGGTAAAGCCGAACCTATTATGGATTACTGGACAAACGAAGAAGATTGTCCTTATACAGAAGTAAAACCCTTTAACTGGTGGCGGAGTTACCAGTTGGGTGGCCGTTCTATTTTATGGGGAAGACAAAGTTACCGCTGGAGTGATTTTGATTTTGATGCAAATGCAAAAGACGGTATCGCCATCGACTGGCCCATTCGTTATAAAGATCTTGCACCCTGGTATGATCATGTAGAAAAATTCGCCGGCATCAGTGGTTCTATTGAAGGATTACCTCAATTGCCTGACGGACATTTTTTGCCACCGATGGATATGAATATCGTGGAAAAAACAGTGGCGGAAAGAATGAAGAAAAATTATAAAGATGCACGTCGCATGATCATTGGGCGATGTGCTAATTTAACTACTCCTATTCCCGGAAGAACCCAGTGCCAGTTCAGGAACAGGTGCTGGGAAGGTTGCCAGTTTGGAGGGTATTTCAGCACACAATCTTCCACTTTGCCGGCTGCAGTTGCAACGGGTAATTTAACCGTTAGACCATGGAGCATCGTAACAAAAATCATTTATGATAAGAACACTAAAAAAGCAAAAGGTGTTGAGATAGTGGATGGTGAAACAAATAAAACGTATGAATTCTTTTCAAAGATCGTTTTCGTAAATGCCTCTGCATTAAATTCTGCATGGGTGCTGATGAATTCAGCGACCGATGTATGGCCCGATGGTTTGGGTAGCAGTTCCGGAGAGCTTGGTCATAATATTATGGACCATCATTATAACCTGGGAGCTTCTGGTGTGATGGATGGATTTGAGGATAAATATTATTACGGCAGAAGACCCAATGGCATTTATATTCCTCGGTTTGCAAATCTTTTTGGTGATAAAAGAGATTACCTGCGTGGCTTTGGTTACCAGGGTGGTGCATCCAGGCAGGGATGGAGTCGCAATGTTGCTGAACTCGGTGTGGGTGCAGGTTTTAAAGAAGCGCTGTCAGAACCCGGGCAATGGACCATTGGTGTTACAGGGTTCGGTGAACTTTTACCTTATCACGAAAACTGGATCACACTGGATAAAAACACAAAAGATAAATGGGGTCTTCCTGTTTTATCTATGGATGCAGAGATAAAAGACAATGAAAAAAAGATGCGTGTAGATATCGTTGCAGAGGCGAAGGCGATGCTTGAATCCTCGGGGGTAACAAATGTGAATACCTGGGACAATGGCCATAACGTAGGCGACGGTATTCATGAAATGGGTACTGCCAGGATGGGACGCGATCCGAAGACATCAGTTTTAAATGGACATAACCAGGTATGGGATGCATTAAATGTTTTTGTGACAGATGGTGCAAGCATGACATCTTCTGCCTGCCAGAATCCATCATTAACATACATGGCCCTAACAGCAAGAGCGGCTAATTATGCAGTAGAACAATTGAAAAAAGGAAATCTGTAAAATGTTGAATGTTGAAATGCTAAATGAAAAAAAGCATTCAACATTCAGCATTCAAAATTCAACATAAAATATTAAGATCATGAACAGGAGAGAAGCATTATCTGCAGTAGGCGTTTTATTCGGTACTGCAATTATTGGCGGTGATGTTTTTTTATCAGGGTGTAAATCACCAGGAAAAAGATCTGGTTTGTTTAGTGATAAGGACATTCTTTTTTTAGATGAAATAGGCGAAACCATTATGCCTGAAACAAAAAATTCTCCCGGCGCCAGGTCTGTTAAAATAGGAGAGTTTATGAAAAAAATTGTAACAGATTGTTATACAGAAAAAGATCAGAAAATTTTTACTGACGGAATAAATAAAGTGAATGAACGTAGTAAAAAGCAATACAATGAAATCTTTACCGGTATAGGCGCCGAACAAAAACTTGCATTGCTGAACCAACTTGATAAAGAAGCAAATGATTACGCAAAACATAAAAAGAAAGAAGAGCCAGGCCATTATTTTACTATGATGAAACAATTGTCGGTCTGGGGATATTTCAGCTCTGAACAAGGGGCCACGAAAGCACTGCGATATTTGGCGATTCCCGGTCGCTACCAGGGTGTGATCGACTATAAAAAAGGAGATAAAGCCTGGGCAACCTAAACACATTAAACCGCTGATATGAAGTACATCTTCATTTTACTCTTTTGTACAATCCTGTCTTGTAACGATAATATGACACAGCAGGAAATGCAATCAAAACTAAAAGGCAGGATGGAAGAATACCTGAACAATGATCCTAAAAAAGATCACAGTAAAATTGCGTTTGAAGCAAAGGATGTGGCATTCTTTAAAGAAAAAGACGTTTATGTTTGCGAGTTTACTGTACACATGAAAAATCAGCCGGGCCAGAAGAAAATC